>JANXXY010000029.1 GCA_025350365.1 Bacteroidales bacterium
TGACCAAGCTGTAAGCGAAGCGCTGGGCAATTACCTTGAAGAAAATCCACGCGATGCACGAATTATTGTACAAAAGGTAATTTTAGCTGCCACGGCACGTCTTGCTGCGCGTAAAGCACGTGAAATGGTACAGCGTAAATCAGTTCTTTCCGGATCAGGTTTGCCGGGTAAACTTGCCGATTGTTCTGAACGTGATGCCTCTGCTTGCGAGATATACTTCGTGGAAGGTGATTCCGCCGGAGGAACAGCAAAACAGGGCCGTGACCGAAAATTTCAGGCGATTATGCCTCTTCGAGGTAAAATTTTGAATGTTGAAAAAGCAATGCATCATAAAATCTTCGAAAACGAAGAAATAAAAAATATTTTCACAGCTTTAGGCGTATCAATTGGCACAGAAGAGGACAGCCTTGCACTTAATCTGGCTCGTCTTCGTTACCACAAGGTAATTATCATGACAGATGCTGACATCGACGGCAGTCATATTACCACATTGATTATGACATTCTTTTTCCGCCATATGCAGGATCTTATTGCACGAGGTCATCTCTATGTAGCCACACCTCCTTTATACCTTATTAAAAGAGGCCAGCAGGAACGTTATTGCTGGACTGAGGAGGACCGCCAAAGAGCCATTGAAGATCTTGGCAAAGGAAAAGAGGGTTCCGTACACATTCAACGATATAAAGGTTTGGGTGAAATGAACTCGGAACAATTATGGGAAACCACCATGAATCCGGAAAAACGCACACTTCGCCAAATAACTATCGATAGCGCTGCCGAAGCCGACCGTATCTTTTCTATGCTCATGGGGGACGATGTTCCTCCCCGGCGCGAATTCATCGAAAAACATGCGAAATACGCTAAAATCGATGTATAAAACGCAAAGCCCTTTTTCAGGGCTTTTTTTATGACCTATAACGTAAAATTGAAAAAAGCGTATCGAAATGAAAATAATATCCTTATTTGTTATAGTCGCATTATGGCAGTTTACTGCTTTAGCACAAATTTTTAATGTCCAAAAACCAGTTAAAACACTGAAAAAACAGAGTGCATCTATACTTTCACTTGCATTTCAGCCTAATGGCACAGCTCTGGCAAGCGGTTCTGAGGATAAAACATGTGTTCTATGGAATTTCCCGGAAGGAACAATCCTAAAAACGATTGCCGGATACACGAATGGTGTTCAGGCGGTTTTTTACACTCCTGAGGGGACTTATTTTTGTACAGGAAGCAACAAATATATAAAAATATTCACCCCCGGAGGAGAGTATGTGAACACCTATCCAGGACCGGCAACATACATCTGGAGCTTATCCTACAATGCAATAACTAATCAGGTTGTGGCAGGTTCGTATGAGAAAAACATCCGAATGGTGAATTTTGCAACTGGGAAACTGTCATTTTCTTTTATGGGTCATCTGAAGAATGCATTAGCTGTTGCATTTAGTCCTGATGGCAAGTTATTGGCAAGCGGATCGCTTGATCAAACAGTAAAAATATGGGATCTGGCCTCCAAAAAAGTAATAGAAACCTGCACCGGGCATGGCGGCAACATATATTGTGTGATGTTTACTGCCGATTCAAAAAAAGTTATTAGCGCTTCCAACGACAATTCTATTCGCATTTGGAATGTTGAATCCGGAAAAAATGTCATGAATTTGTCTGATCATACCAAAGGAGTTGCCTGTATGGCATTGAGCCCGGATGGAAACTACCTAATAAGCGGCTCTTACGACACTAATATTAAATTGTGGGAATTGTCAAGCGGCGAATGTATTTATACCTTCTCGGGTCATTCGGAGGCTGTTAACGCTATTGCTTTTCATCCCGAAGGTAAATCTTTTGCCAGCGGCTCCGGCGATAAAACAATTATGATTTGGGAACTTAATCCTGAAATATTTGTTGAGCATTATTATCCCAACGAGTTCGAAAAAGAAATATCTCAATCAGTATTATTTGCCTCAAAGGGGAAGGATGAAGCGAAAGCTGAATACAAGACGCGACAGGCAAAAGCAGATGCCTTTAGAAAGGGAATTATTGATAAATATTACGATTTGTATTTAACTGAAATAAAGGGAAAGCCTAAGAAATAATCATACATTTTTTGCGAAACTCAAATACATCGAATGCCTGTTAATTATTGTTAAATGTGGGCAAAATATAAAATTTATTAAGGTTTTGGCCGTTAATTTGTATAGAATTATGTAAAGAGGAAACTTTAAAAAGAACTTATTACATGTTTAAAAAAAATTTTACAACCATGAATGCAAAAAGATTTTTAGGAATGTTTTTGATGGCTGTTTTGGGCGGATTATTCGCTCTTTTTGCTTTTACCAAATTTACTGGTCGTGCTCGTAATATTGTTGTTGCTGATCAGCCACAAATAGTAAAACTTGCACAATTGCCCGAAGGCTTTGACAGTAATCGTATTGATTTTACGTATGCAGCTGAACGTACGGTACATGCTGTTGTGCATGTTAAAACTACATCTATGCAAAGTCAGGGATCTTCAAATCCTTTTTATGAATTTTTTTTTGGTGACAGGACAGAATCAAAACCTCAACCGGTGGCCGGTTTTGGCTCTGGTGTAATTATTTCTGCGGATGGGTATATCGTTACAAATAATCACGTAATTGATGGTGCCGAAAAAATTGAGGTTACCCTTAATAATAAGCATACTTATACCGCCGATCTTGTAGGTAGAGATCCTGATACCGATATTGCGGTGATAAAAATAAAGGAAAACAATATGTCATTTATTACCTATGGAAATTCTGATGCTTTAAAAGTAGGAGAATGGGTATTAGCTGTGGGAAATCCATACAATCTCACATCCACTGTTACGGCAGGTATTGTAAGCGCTAAAGCCCGTAATTTAAGTATTCTTGGAGGCAGAGGAGACCGTGAACGTCCATCAGCTTCTATTGAGTCTTTTATTCAAACAGATGCGGCTGTAAACCCCGGTAACAGTGGGGGCGCATTGGTAAATACACGCGGCGAACTCATTGGAATTAATACAGCCATCGCTTCTCCTACAGGAAGTTACATTGGAAATTCGTTTGCCATACCGGTAACGATTGTGAAAAAAGTAGTGGGCGATTTGATCGAATATGGTAAAGTACAGCGTGCTTTGCTTGGTGTTCATATCAGAGACATTGACGAAGAACTGGCAAAAAATAAAGGGTTAGATAAATTTGAAGGCGTTTATATTGAAGGTTTGTCCGAAGGAGGCTCTGCCGAGGTAGCAGGAATAAAAGAAGGCGATGTAGTTTTATCGGTTAACGGACAGAATGTGAATAGCGTATCTGAGTTGCAGGAGCAAGTAAGCAGGTATCGACCAAATGATAAAGTAGAATTTGTTATAAACAGAGACAATAAAAAGAAACAATTTCTGGTAACCTTACGTAATAGTGAGGGAACAACAAAAATTGTTAGAAAAGATGAAGTAATATCCATTTTGG
>JANXXY010000039.1 GCA_025350365.1 Bacteroidales bacterium
TGATCAATTTCCGGGCACTGCTGATGCACGAAATGCACTTAATGGATTAAAAACCGTATATACCGAACAAAATGAAGTTGATGCGTATTTTGCTTACCTCAACAGCAAGGGTGAAATGGCTAATATCCGTGTAAGCGAGCAGGATTCACTTACTTACACTGCCGCTGAAAATGTTTATATGAGCGGAAATTGCGAAAAAGCATTGCCCCAATTAAGTAAATATATCGAGCGTTTTAAAGACGGCAACTTTTTGCTCAACGCCAATTTTTATATTGCAGATTGCAACCTGCAGAATAACAAGCCCGAAGAAGCCTTGAAAGGATACGAGTATGTACTCTCTAAGCCTCGTGGCATGTTTACCGAGCAAGCTCTAAAGGGTGCTGCTTCCATCTACTACACCATAGAAGATTACGGTTCGGCGCTAACTGTTTATAGGCGTTTGGAAACGGAAGCCGAGATAAAAACCAATGTATTGGAAGGTAAAATCGGGCAAATGCGATGTAATTTTAAGCTGAAGGATTATACCATTGCAATTACCAGCGCCAAATCGTTGCTTGCTTCCGAAAAAGTGCCCGAGGAAATTAACCGCGAGGCTCATTATATTTTAGCTAAATCGTACCTCGAAACACAGAATTCAACCGCAGCGCTCGACGAACTAAAACTCGTGTCCAGGGATGTAAAAACTCAGGAAGGCGCTGAATGCAAATATCTTCTCACACGTTTTTATTACGATCAGGGTAAAAAAGATTTGGCCGAAAAAGAAATTCTCAACTTTATCGATAAAACTACCCCCCACATCTATTGGATGGGCAAGAGCTTCCTATTGTGGAGCGATATTTATATCGACCGCAAAGACGAATTTCAGGCGGTTCAAACGCTGCAGAGCATTCTCGACAACTACGAAAAGTCCGACGATGGAATAATGGCAGAAGCTAAAGATAAAAAAGAGAAACTTGTTGCCAAAAATGCAAGCCTTATGGTGAAAGAAAAACCACAGGATCTTGAATTAAACATGGACAATAAGAAAATTCAATAACCCAACCGAAAATCTAAGTTATGAACCAAACATATTCATCACGAGAACTTAAATATATAACATCAGTGGCTCAATTAGTGATTTTTAAGTCTATTCTTCCGGATTCGGGCTTTCGAATTTCGTTATTTCTGCTTTCTGCTTTCCTGATTCTAAATACATCAGTTTTTTCTCAAACTCCGATAAAGAAAGAAGTAGAAGTAGTAAAACCTTACAAACCTACAGTATCTGATGCAAATAAAATTAGTATTTTGCCTCAGGTGAAGGATTCCGTCATCATTAGGCCATCATTTAACTACAACATTGTGCCAATGATGGTGAGTACCGAATACAATGTGCCATCCATCAACGCAGCCAAAATGCTGGCTATGCCGATACCAAAACTTTACAAAAGCTATCTGAAACTAGGATACGGTAATTATACCTCACCATTGGCCGAGGTGTATATTAACTCACTGCGATCAAAAAAATATACTGCCGGAATATTTCTTAGGCATCAGTCCTCCAAAGGAAATGTAACATTGGAAAACGACCGTTCGGTATATGGCGGTTATTCCGAAACTTCAGCTGAGGTTTTTGGAAAACGTTTTCTGAAAAAATCGTATTTGTTTGCTGATGCAGGAGTTAGGGGAAATACCGTTTATCGTTACGGTTATGACCCGGCTCTTAATATCTTGCCATTGGAGAATGGAGATATTCGACAGAGCTATTTTCTGGCAAATGTCAATACCGGTATTCATTCACTTAACACCGATTCGTCTAAACTTACTTACCATATTGGCCTTGGGTACAATTATTTCAAAGAAAGAGAAAAGCGTATCGAAAACAATATTAAAATAAATGGGCAGTTTAATAAACTTTATCAGGGAAAGATGTTTGGAATTAACACGAGTTTCGATCTTTTAAAAAGGAACGACATGTTGGATTCAACGGGAAATTCCAATTCGCTTTTTGTGCTTAACCCATGGATAGGCATTTCGTCGCAGGATTACCGGCTTCAATTAGGATTCAATGCTAATTTTGATAAACAGGATGGCACATTGAAACCTCATATTTATCCAAAAGCTGAGTTTCAGTTTAACGTAGTAAAAGATGTATTAATACCGTATGTGGGGATATCCGGCCAAATAAAAAACCATAGTTATCGCGATATTGCATTCGAAAATCCATTTATCAATCCTCATTTGATAGTGAAAAATTCGAATGTTAAAACATCGTTTTATGGAGGGGTAAAAGGTAGTTTAGGAGCCAAAGCTTCGTATGTTCTTAAAATAGATTTATCACATATCGACAATCAGTATTTCTTTGTTAACGATACCACAATCAGGCTTCGCAACCAATTTACAGTTGTGTATGACAATGTTGACCTTTTTACCGGTTATGCCGAAATTAACTACGATTTTTCCGAAAGTCTTTTATTTGGTGTAAAAGGAAATATATACAAATATACCCTTGACAAAGAGCAATACGCATGGCATAAACCAACCTACGATCTTACTTTTTCATCGAAATATAACCTTCGAAACAAAATATTAGTAAATCTTGATGTGTTAGCTTTGGGAAAACGATATGCTAAAGAGTTTTCGAAAACTTTAACATCGAAAGAGTTGTCAGGAATAGTTGATTTTAATATTGGTTTGGAATACCGGTACACCAAAATATTATCAGGATGGATTCATTTTAACAACATCACAGCCGCCAAATATTATACCTGGAATCAATATCCTGCACAGCGGTTTAACCTGATGCTTGGTTTTACTTATTCCCTGTAAAGATATGCCGCATTAAGGAAATAAAATTGTGGTATTTCATTTGAGTCAATTACAAAATATAATCAGGTAATCGATATATTTAAAGTCACATCTCGGAATGTGCTTTTATTTAAAAATAATTTACAAGGTAACTTTTGTCAAGCAGAAATTGTCGGGGAAAATTTGCTAAATTGCGTACTATTTCTCAGAAATTCTAAGATTCGTCCAGTAATGAAAATAAGCACGCAGTTTGGTAGCGTAATATTCATTTTAATTCTGATAAGCCTATCAATTATTTCGTGTAACGAAAAATCCGGGCCTAAAATAGGATTTATGCTCCCTCACATGACAATTAAACGATATATTATTGAAAAGGAGGAGTTTACAGCTAAGATAAAAGAGTTGGGGGAGAGGTTATTTTGATGTCGGCAGACAACGATAAAGAAAAACAAAATCAACAGGTAAATGATATATTAGATGAGGGTATTGATGTATTGGTGCTTGATCCGGCAAACAGGTTCAGCGCTGCGGGTGGTGAATTGATTGCATGTAAAAATATTCTCTATTAATCAACAATCTATGACGGTATATAAGCCAATAAAAAAGCTGGCAAATTTGGCTGCCGAAATTTCCTTTGACCTGGCTAAAAATGAAAACATTGATAAATATTTCAAGACCACCATATTTAATGGCTATTCTGATATACCTTGTACATTCCTTGAAGTTATTTCGGTCAATGCAGCTAACATAAGAAGTACTGTTGTTGCTGATGGATTGATTACTGAATCAGAACTAACGAATTAGATATAAGTTATAACCCGAAGTTGTTAATAACTACCTTTATTTGGTAGGGAATTAATACCGTTTTGATGCTGTATTTTACTATATTTACGAGATTTCTCAAAAATCAGGTTTGGTTAAATTAAATATTTGAATTACAGCATTATAAATTAAGAGTTCAACTATTAAAGTTACCGATTAAGAATTGTAAAAATTAAAGAAAGTAAAATAAAATAATGGACAAATTGAACGAAGAAGTTGATGTTAATCATGCCCGATCGGTAGGCAATACGAATGAATATTCGGCTGACAGTATTCAGGTATTGGAAGGTTTGGAAGCCGTGCGTAAACGTCCTGCAATGTACATTGGCGATACGAATGTAAATGGTTTACACCACCTGGTTTATGAGGTGGTTGATAATTCTATTGATGAAGCGCTTGCCGGATATTGTAAATTTATTGGGGTTATTATTAATGAAGATGGTTCGGTTTCCGTTTCCGATGATGGACGCGGTATTCCGGTTGATTATCATGAAAAAGAAAAAAAATCAGCCCTCGAAGTTGTGTTAACCGTTCTTCATGCCGGTGGAAAGTTTGATAAAGATTCTTATAAAGTATCTGGCGGTTTGCATGGAGTGGGTGTTTCGTGCGTAAACGCACTTTCCAGCTACTTAAAAGCTGAAGTTTCACGGAACGGTAAAAAATACCAGCAGGAATTTTGTATAGGGAAACCGTTTGACGATGTTACAGTGGTTGGCGAAACCGATCTTACCGGTACAACCATCACCTTTATGCCCGATGCTACTATTTTCACTACATTGGATTTCAATTTCGAAATACTTGAATCACGTCTTCGGGAACTTGCTTATTTAAATAAAAAGATTCGTTTGTCACTTACCGATATGCGCGAGAAAGATGAAAATGATAATTTTCGCTTTGCCGAGTTTTATTCCGAAGAAGGACTAAAGGAATTCGTTTTATTTCTTGATGAGAACAGGGAAAAAATTACCGAAAACATCATCAATGTTGAATCTGAAAAAGGCGGTGTGCCTGTTGAAATTGCTATGCAATACAACAATTCCTATACTGAAAATGTACACTCGTATGTTAACAACATCAATACCATCGAAGGTGGAACTCACTTAGCTGGTTTTCGTCGCGGTTTAACCCGTACACTCAAGGCGTATGCTGAAAAATCGGGCATGCTTTCCAAATTAAAATTCGACATAAGCGGAGATGACTTCCGTGAAGGACTTACTGCTGTAATCTCCATAAAAGTTCAGGAACCACAGTTTGAAGGTCAAACTAAAACCAAGCTCGGTAATAATGAAGTAATGGGTGCAGTGGATACTGCTGTAAGCGAGATGCTTAGCAATTATTTGGAAGAACATCCGAAACAAGCACGTGTAATTGTTGATAAAGTGATTTTAGCTGCTACTGCTCGTCATGCTGCACGTAAAGC
>JANXXY010000059.1 GCA_025350365.1 Bacteroidales bacterium
AACCAGTTGCTTAATAATGGTTAACTGCTGAAAATCTTT
This sequence comes from Bacteroidales bacterium, assembly GCA_025350365.1. GTDB lineage: Bacteria > Bacteroidota > Bacteroidia > Bacteroidales > JAAUTT01 > JAAUTT01. The sequence goes on from JANXXY010000059.1 coordinate 40, forward strand.
ATCTCCAAAATAAGCTCTGGTTGGTTCAACAGCCATTAACAATTTACTCACAATCTGTGCCACACCGTTAAAATGACCCGGTCGGTGTTTACCTTCCATTACTTTATCAAGGTTACCGAAATCGAATATTTGATTGTTTGGTTCCGGATACATTTCATTTTCGCTAGGAGCAAATACAAAATCAACCCCGCCGGATTTCAATTTTTCCAAATCTGCCTCAAGATTACGAGGGTAATTTTTCAAATCATCCTTATCGTTAAATTGGGTTGGATTTACAAAAATACTTACAACCGTAATATCATTTTCTTTTTTAGAAGAAGAAACAAGCGATAAATGACCTACGTGTAAAGCGCCCATGGTAGGAATGAACCCGATAGTTTTTCCTGAATTTCGAACCTCATCGAGCGATGATTTTAACTGAGATAGCGTATAAATTAGCTGCATTTTTTTAGAAATATTGCAACAAAGATAGTGATTATCTGCGGAGCGCAAACAGAAGATGTTTTTTAACCAGCCTTTAGTTGATTGCTTTAAACATAGCGAAATGTTAAGATTTTCAATTTTTTTTACTACCTTTGCACATTAATTTACAAAATCCGGATTGTTACATGGAAAGTACAAAGGTTTTGTTTATTTCCCAGGAAATTACCCCTTACCTTCCCGAGTCTGATATGTCTGTAGTCTGTCGAAACCTTCCACAGGGCATTCAGGAACGAGGGAAAGAAATCAGGACATTCATGCCAAAATTTGGTTGTATCAATGAACGACGCAACCAATTACATGAAGTTATCCGATTATCGGGTATGAATCTTATAATAAATGACACTGATCATCCGTTAATTATTAAAGTTGCTTCGATTCAATCAGCAAGGATGCAGGTGTATTTTATTGATAATGATGATTATTTTGGGAGAAAAAACACGTTAATTGACGAGAAGGGGGATTCATTCCCTGATAATGAAGAAAGAAGTATATTCTTTAACAGAGGTGTTCTTGAAACAGTGAGAAAACTCCGGTGGTCTCCGGATCTGATCCATTGTCATGGTTGGTTTACGGGATTAATACCCCTGTTAATCAAAAAAGCCTTTAAGGAAGATCCTTTATTTGTAAATTCGAAGGTTATATATTCGGTTTACAACGATGATTTTACAACTCCTTTGAATAAATCCTTAAAGCAAAAAATATTGATGGAAGGAATCGGTAAGAAGGATGTTGCTTTGCTTGAGAATACTGATTTTAATAGTTTTTCGAAACTTGCAATTCAATATTCTGATGGTGTAATTATTGCTAACGAGAATGTTAACAAATCTTTGCAAGAACATATAACAAATTCGGGTAAACCATTCCTGCCTTATAATGGGATGGAAAATTATATTGATGAATACGCACAATTTTATGAAAAGATATTGTCTCAAACGAATGGTTAAGTTGACTAAAACTTTGGAATTCTCTAAAAAAAATATACTGTTATTCCCATTTTTTGCAGTTCTCTCATTTTTCTTTGGTATAATTTTTATTGCCTGTGACGAAAAGCCTAATCAATTAGGAAATGACATTTTTCCTTCATCAGATTATTTTCACATAAGGTTTGATAGTAGTGCTCTGTTAATAATGGATACATCAACCATTGACTTTTTAAGCACTCACCAGGCGTTATTCAGTTCAACATATGGATATTCACCCAAGGATAGCAGTTATCTGATGGGAAGTTATTCAGATGATGTTTTTGGACAATCATCATCAGGAGTTTTAATTCCCTTTAGCCTTTATTCGGCAGATATCAAGCGAATTTTCGAAAAAGGTCTGCAACCGCTTTCGATGACGCTATACTTAAAACGCGATTCTGTATTAATTGGTGATGCCAATGAAAATCAGAATTATGAAGTATTTGAAATGAAGGGTGATATTAAGGATTCAATTTTACTTAATTATCATAAATCGTATTATTCCAACACCAATCTTAATGATTATCTTGGAAAGATGGTTGGACAAGGAACTTTTGCACCTTCAGCAGATTCAATAGCCTTCAAAATAAGCGATACCGATTTAATGAACAAGCTTTTAAGCGCCGATACCACCAAAATGAAGAGTGACAGTGCTTTCCGTACGATTTTTAAAGGTTTGTACGTAAGGAGTAAAAGGATGAATTCGGCGAGAGGAGCCATTTTTTCAGTTAACGTTCTTAAGTATAAATCAAAGCTTCAGTTGAAATATCGAACTACTGCGAATGTGGATACTTCTATCAATTATCCTACAGCTTATTACTTTGGTGGAATATCAGTATTCCAGCATGACTATACCTCTTCGGAGGTAAAAAATAACCCGAAATATATTTACGTTGAAGGAATGGCTGGCTCTCATGGTCTTATAAAACTTGCCGATATTGGAAGATGGAAAGATTCAATCCCAAATGGATTAAACATTAACCGCGCTGAATTGGTGCTTACGCCTGATACCTCTTATTTGAATTCAAAAAATATCAATAAAAACCTGTATCCACAATATTTGAATTTATATTTTAAAACTGATTCGACCGATCAGTATTTATCTGATAATTTTATAGGTCCACAATATTTTAATGGCATTCTAAACCGAAATACAAATCAATATAGTTTTAACATTACTAACTACATACAAAAGCTAATTAAGCAAAACGGTTTTGATAAAAGCCAGCATATCCTTGTTCTGAAAACTGGAAATGGGGCTCATAGTGTACAACGAATTGCTTTCGATAAAGCGACAAGCGTCAGACTACGAATAACATATTCAATAATTAAAAAATAAACGTATATGTGTGGAATAGTAGGTTACATTGGTCACAAACAAGCATATCCGGTATTAATTAACGGACTCAAACGCTTAGAATACAGGGGTTATGATTCATCCGGTATTTCTATCCTTAATGGAGACGTTAAAACATTCAAACGTAAAGGAAAAGTAAGTGACCTCGAAGATTTTGTAAAAGGTAAAGATA
>JANXXY010000080.1 GCA_025350365.1 Bacteroidales bacterium
AACTTAGTAAAATGCTTATTGTGGATGTAGATTACAACAATTTCTCGGAAAATCCTGAAGATTTGGGCATTGTTATCAATAAAATAGATGCGGAATTACATGGTTTATTTTAATTATTATCGCCGTAATGCACCTATTCTTCAAGTGTTTTAACCATTTTTTTTATTCTTTCCCATGCTTCAGCAGGAATTTTTGCGCCCATCACCTGAATGACGTTCCCTGCGAGCAAGGCGCCTATATGACCGCATCTATCGGGCGATAATCCTTTGGTAAGGCCATACAGAAATCCGGCAGCATACAAATCTCCGGCTCCGGTGGTATCAATCACTTTGGCAGGAATTGCGCCTACTCTAAAAATCTCATCGCCTTGCTGTATCAACGATCCGTTTTTACCGATTTTTACAATGGCAATATTACACATTGATGCTATTTCAGATAATGCACCCTCAGGTTCTTTTCCGGTGAATGCTTTAGCTTCCTCTTCGTTCGCAAAAACAATGTCGACATAGTTAGCGGTAATTTCCCGTAAGAAATCAAGATTTGCTTCCACCACATTGAAACTGGCTAAATCGAGAGATACTTTCATGTTTTTTGCTTTTGCTATCTTAAGAGCCTTTTCCACCAAAGAGGTGTTCAGAACCAAGTATCCTTCAATATGAAAATATTGAAAACCGGCAAATATTGCTTCATCTAAATCATCAACACCAACTTCAACTGCGGCACCTAAAAATGTGCCAAAAGTACGCTCCGAATCAAGCGAAATAAGAGTTGACGCAACACCAGTTTCCGTTTCACTAATTTTAAGAAAAGGCTTTATGTGATTTTTTATAATATCGGAAGTAAAAAACTGGCCCAGGTTATCATTTCCTATTTTGCCAATATATCCTGTTTCCACACCTAATGAAGCCAGTCCATGAATAGTATTTGCAGCGGATCCTCCGGAGGCTTGGGCACGATTTAATTGCTGGGTTTTCGAAAAAACAAGATTTTTAAAATCTTTGTCTACCAGTTGCATACTTCCTTTTAAAAGCCCTAACTCAGTAATTAAATTGTCGTTTTCAAGACGGAAAAGAATATCTACCAGTGCATTGCCAATTCCTAATACTTTACTCATTATAAACAGATTATAGCAGTTAATTTTAGAGTTCAAAGATAGAAAAATTTTATCGAACATAAATAGTGTATGAAATATGTTTATATTACATGGAAATACATTGAAATACATTGAAATACATTGAAATATATTGAAATACATGGAAATAATAGAAATACATTGAAATATATTATAATACATGGAAATAATAGAAATACATTGAAATAATAGAAATACATGGAAATATTGAATACAAGGAATATATTGAAATACATGGAAATAATAGAAATACAAGGAATACATTAAAATACAATGAATTAGAATAAGTGTATATATTTTAATGTTGTTTAGTTAGCCTGAAAGGCTTTAATTTAAATTGCCCTCTTATGTGTTTATGCTATCATGGTAATAATTCATTTTTGTGGTTTAAAAAAAATCATGTAGGTTTGCAGACTATCAGTTAAAAAGAGTAATAATGGCTTCAGAGGACGTGTTTAAAAAGCTTATTTCACATTGTAAAGAGTATGGTTTTGTATTCCAGTCGAGCGAGATATACGACGGTTTAAGTGCTGTTTACGATTATGGACAGTATGGAGTAGAACTTAAAAATAATATCAAAAAATACTGGTGGGATTCGATGGTGCTTCTCAACGATAATATTGTAGGAATTGACTCGGCCATCTTTATGCATCCCGACATTTGGAAGGCATCGGGACATGTGGGGGCTTTCAACGACCCGCTCATTGACAATAAAGATTCCAAAAAGCGTTATCGGGCCGATGTTCTTATTGAGGATCATATTCAGAAACTCGAAGATAAAATTCAGAAGGAAGTGGAGAAGGCTGCAAAGCGTTTTGGCGAAACATTCAGCGACGACCAATACCGCACAACAAATCCGAGGGTACTCGAAATACAGACACAGATTAATCTGGTAAAGGATCGAATGGTGAAAGCGCTTACCAACGACGATCTGAACGAAATAAAACAAATTATCATCGATGCTGAGATTGTTTGTCCGGTATCCGGAACACGCAACTGGACCGATGTCCGTCAGTTTAATCTGATGTTTGAGACAAAAATGGGTTCGGTTAGCGATGATGCCAGCACGATCTACCTGCGTCCGGAAACGGCTCAGGGGATTTTTGTGAATTTCCTGAATGTTCAGAAATCAGGACGTATGAAAATTCCATTTGGTATTGCTCAGATTGGCAAGGCTTTTCGCAACGAAATAGTTGCCCGTCAGTTCATTTTCCGTATGCGAGAATTCGAACAGATGGAAATGCAATTTTTTATTGTTCCCGGAACCGAGACTGAATGGTTCAAAAAATGGAAAGAAACCCGAATGAAATGGCATAAGACCCTTGGTTTGGGAGATAACAAATATCGGTTTCACGATCATGATAAATTAGCGTTTTATGCCAATGCCGCTACCGATATCGAATTTGAATTTCCATTTGGCTTTAAGGAGGTTGAAGGCATTCACTCCCGTACAGATCATGATCTTGGAAGTCATCAGAAATTTTCAGGCAAAAAAATGCAGTATTTCGATACGGAACTTAACAAAAATTATGTTCCCTTTGTGGTTGAAACTTCCATTGGCGTTGATCGAATGTTCCTCAGTATCATGTGCAATGCCTACACCGAAGAAAAAATAAAAAAGGAAGACGGAACAGAGGACGAACGTATTGTTTTACGCATTCCTCCTGCTTTGGCACCGGTAAAACTGGCCATTTTCCCATTGATCAAGAAAGACGGTTTGCCGGAAAAAGCACGCGAAATTTACGAGCAACTAAAATTCGATTTCAACTGTCAATACGAAGAGAAGGATACCATTGGTCGTCGTTACCGTCGCCAGGATGCTATCGGGACACCATTTTGCATCACCATCGATCACCAAACCATGCAGGACGACACCGTTACCCTTCGTTACCGCGATACAATGATACAGGAACGGATACAAGTTAAGCAACTACGTGAAGTAGTAGCCAGTAAGGTAAATATGAGAACATTGCTTCAAAAACTGGCATAAATTAAAAATTTGTTTTATGAGTATTCGTTTACTGGGTAAGTTAAAAGGTGTTTTCTTTCGGTTTAATCTACATCTTCTTTTTCCCGTGAAAAACCTTATTTTCATGGGTTATCTTTGCAATTTATCAAAGTGGATTGATACCTACCGGAAGATTGCTTTTTCCGATTTTTACACATATAAGTTTGATTATAATAAACGGTATCAATTATATGCCCATGTAATTGATAAAGAGAATATAACAGCAGATATCGATTATCTCGAATTTGGTGTTTCCAAAGGGTATTCCTTCCGTTGGTGGAGTGAACAAATTAAAGACGCAAACTCCCGATTCTATGGTTTTGATACCTTTAGTGGCCTTCCTGAAGACTGGGGCCCATTTAAAAAAGGAGCTATGTCAAATGGCAATGTGCCACCGGAACTGAATGACGAACGATGTAAATTTTATCAGGGCTTGTTTCAACAAACATTGCAGCCTTTTCTTGCCACCTACCAGCCAAACCGCAGAAGAATCATTCATATGGATGCTGATTTGTATTCTTCTACTTTGTTTGTTTTAACTACCATTAGCCCATATCTCCGCAAAGATGATATTATCTTTTTCGATGAGTTTAATGTCCCACGCCATGAATTTAAGGCTTTTATGGATTGGACATCTTCATTTTACATTGAATACGAAGTTCTTGGAGCAGTAAACAATTTTTATCAGGTGGCTTTCAGGTTAAAATAATGTGTTTTATGTTTTAAATACCCTATTTTCTGATTCGCGACTTAATGCTACTGCCGGTCTGTAATGCAGAGTCTAAATAGCCAGTTTTTATTTTAAAAGTTGCATTTTGAAAAAAGTTCTCATTATTACATATTATTGGCCACCGGCTGGTGGTTCAGCTGTTTATCGATGGCTGAAATTTTCCAAATACCTGCGTGATTTTGGCTGGGAGCCTATTATATATACTGCCGAAAACGGTGAATATTCGGAGCTGGATCCTGCTAATGAAAGGGATATCCCCACAGGATTGACCATTTTAAAACAGCCAATCTGGGAACCCTACCTGCTATATAAACGATTTATAGGTCAAAAAAAAACCGAAAAAGTAAATGTTGGATTTCTTACGGAAAAGAAGAAACCGGCAATGGCAGAGCGAATTTCCGTATGGATTCGTGGTAACTTTTTTATTCCTGATGCACGTTGCTTTTGGATCAAGCCTTCAGTAATTTATTTATGCAAATGGTTAAAAGAAAATCCTGTTGATGCCATTATTTCCTCGGGACCGCCTCACAGCATGCATATGATAGCCATGGAACTCCAAAAGAGGCTTAACCTGCCCTGGATTGCAGATTTCCGTGATCCCTGGACGAAAATTGATTTTTATAACGATCTGTATCTATCAGGGTTTGCCGACCGAAAACATCATCGCCTTGAACAAAACGTGGTACTGAATGCCGATTGCGTTATTACCGTAGGAAACCAAATGAAGGATGAGTTTAAAGCTTTGGGAGCAAAAAGGGTTGCTGTAATTACCAATGGATTTGATACAGCGGATAAAGTAGAGGGGCAAATTGACATGGATCATAAATTTACTCTTTCTCATTTTGGAACTGTAAATAAGGCACGTAATCCCGATATACTTTGGCAGGTTTTACGTGAGCTTGTTAGGGAAGATACTGATTTTGCCGGAAATTTGGAAATAAAATTTGTAGGCAGACTAGATGAGTTGGTTGGTGATTCGATTACAAAATACCAATTAGGGAATTATATTACAAAAATAGATTTCTTACCTCACATGGATGTTATTCGAATGCAGCGGCAATCGCAGGTATTGTTGCTTCTTATTAATCAAACACACAATGCAGGAGGTATTTTAACCGGTAAGTTTTTTGAATACCTTGCTGCGGAACGACCTATTTTGGCAATTGGCCCAACCACAGGTGATGTAGCCGACATATTAAGTGAATCTGACGCTGGCTCAATTATAGATTTCAGCGATTTTGATGCTTTAAAGAATTTGATACTCAATTATTACACGCAATACAAAAACAGCCAACTAAGTGTAAATACGACCGAAATACAACGTTTTTCGAGGTATGAATTAACGAAATCTCTTTCGGAGATATTAGATAGTTTACAAAAGTAGGAAGGCAAAGGGGGGGATATTTATTTCTTATTCCAAACCTGATTGGTTTATCACGATTTCGGTTTGCGTATAACCGACTGGGGTAGAACCTTAACCGAACCCAGGTCATTTATTTCTAAACACTTCGGTGAGTGAGTGTTTATATTTTTTTTAATATTTCAGTTAACTCTTCCGGTGTAATATCAATTTCCCTTAATATTTGACGTATTAACGAGCGTCCTAACTCTTGGTTTCCATGGTGTGGGAGTGTTGTAAATCGCCCATTTGGATGACGGTAAAAAACGTGACTTCCGCTTTGGCGTTTTGCTTCAAAACCTAAGTAAAACAAGAGTTTTTTAAGAATTTTAACTTTTACAATTAGTACTTTCGTACTCATACGGCAACCGTTATGTTTTGTGTACCTATAAAATGAGGCAATTCCAACTTTTCTTCATCGCTCATTTCCTGTAAACACAATTGTATTACATCATGTAGGTTACTATACAGCTCATCCAATGTAGGTGCTTGTGTATGTGCACCAGGCAAGCCCGGAACAATGCCAATGTATTGGTTTATTTCATTATCCTGCATAATTTCTGCTGTAAAATTGTATGTCATTTTTTTATATATTGTTTTGCAAATTTAACAATTTATACTCAATTTTAGTTTTATTTTAACGGTTAAACTTCTGTTTGTCAAAGTCTGTGCCTTTGTCGTCCTTATCCTGATAGGCTGAGCCTGTATGCATATAATTATCATGCATTCTTACTCATGTATTCAATAATTTTTTCAGAAGCCTTGCCATCTCCAAAATAATATTTCTGTTCCTGAACATGATTAGCATTAACTTTTTCGATAATTTTGAGCTTATTGGCACCCACAATATAGTTCCAGCCCCCTTCGAGTGTTTCGATCCATTCGGTTTCTTCACGAAGTGTGATGCACGGTTTCTTTAGAAAAAAAGCTTCTTTCTGCAAACCGCCGCTATCTGTTAAAACCTTATGGCAGTTACTAAGCAAGGTAATCATATCAAGATAACCTACCGGATTAATTATTTTAACATTAGAGCGATAAGTAATTTCATCCATTAATTTCAGAGTTCGGGGATGTAACGGAACTATCACTGGCATATCTAATTCGGAAAAGGCGAGAAAAATGCTTTGCAGGTTCTTAATCTGATCAGTATTTTCCTGGCGGTGAACTGTTGCAAGAAAATACTTTCCCGGTTCTTCTTTTATAATATTATGTAAAAAGCATTTTTTTTCTGCAATTATTTTGTAATATTCGATAGAATCATACATTACATCGCCTGAGAAAACAGCTTTGTCTGCCAAGCCTTCCTTAGCAAGAAGCTGCATGGCATTTTGAGTTGGAGCAAATAAAACATCAGAAATATGATCGGTAGCAATGCGGTTTATCTCTTCGGGCATCGACCGGTTGAAACTTCGCAATCCAGCTTCAACATGGGCAATTTTGATATTTAGTTTTGCAGCAGCCAATGCTCCGGCAATAGTTGAGTTCGTATCACCGTAAACCAAAACCCAATCAGGTTTTTCGCGAAGAAGGACTTCTTCAATTCCTTCAAGCATGCGTGCTGTTTGCTTACCATGATTGCCAGACCCAATTTCGAGGTTTATATCAGGTTCGGGGATATTAAGTTCCTCAAAGAAAATACCCGACATGTTTGGGTCGTAATGTTGACCAGTATGAATGATAATTTCATGTATTGCGGTGAAATTTTTTATCACTCTGCTTAATGTGGCAGCTTTAATAAACTGTGGTCTTGCTCCAACGATAGTTGCTATCTTCATGATTTATATTTAAATACAAAGAATTTAATAGTACTGATTACTAGCTTTTTACCTAATATCTGATTAACCATTTATACCTTCGGGCATTATCGCCCAGTTTAATTGTTATATTAAGTTCATGTGCACCATAGGAATACCTCCGTATGCTATTTAAAGAATAGTCGAAGGCATAACAAAAATGAATCCTGTTCCATTTTGCACCAAGTATAACACCAACAGCAGAACCAGTGCGATAAAGAACACCCAGATAATAGTCCTGCTGATAATACTCTCTAATTTGCATGTCGGCCTGGAAAATCCCTTTTTCGGTTCCTTTAATCAAAAACGAGGGTTCGAAGGCGAATTCACTTTCTGCGTTGAATCGTTTTCCTCCCATAAGGTAATATGTTCGATACAAACGATAATCGTATGTTTCACTACCTATCCTTATTCGCGATTGAAATAAATTAGCTATAGAAAAACCTAAAAAGGAATTAGCTGAAAGAAAGTAAGCTCCGGTTGAAACATCTGGCACCAATACTTGGTTAGCAAAACCCTGGTCGGTAATTGTTTCGCTATCACGAAATTTCAGTTTATCCAATGCAATATGAAACTGAAACGTTGATACTGCTAAACCAAACGATAGTTGATTATTGCCTATATTCATATGATAGGCATATGAAACCTGCCCTCCGGTTCGTTCCATAAACCCGTTTTTATCGGTAAAAATTTGTGCGCCAATACCCACTTTTCCGGTTCGTTTCGAAACGGTTTTATTAAATAATGATTTATTGCGTATTTGGTAATTTCGGCGAAGCAATCGTCCTTGAAAGCTTATCACATTGGTTTTGGGAGAATTGTCAAAACCCAACATATGGTCGCGTACTGATAGTCCAATGGTAGTAAAACCATCACTACCAGCCACTGCCGGATTAATTACAAATCCATTCATGATATAATCGCTGTATAGTGGCATCTGTTGACCTTGCAAGGTGATAAACCTAAGCAAAGCAATCAATATAATGAAAGTTATATAACTAAATTTTCGCATTAAGAGTATAAGGCTCCTGATTTTGTGCAATACTACAAATAATGATTATAATTATCTAACAATGGTGACAATACCTTTCATTGGTGTGTCTCCGCTTTTAGGGCTGATGACAAAATAATAGGAGTCGAT
>JANXXY010000087.1 GCA_025350365.1 Bacteroidales bacterium
TTCCAAACCGTCGGCAAGGGTGTATGCCATTTCTATGTCGGCAGTAGCGCCAGCCTCCTGCATGTGATACCCGGAGATACTGATACTGTTGAATTTTGGCATTTTCCGTGAAGTAAATTCGAAGATATCACCAATAATCCGCATCGACATTTCGGGTGGATAGATGTAGGTATTACGTACCATGAACTCTTTTAAAATATCGTTCTGAATAGTACCGGTAAGCTCTTCGAGCTTGGCTCCCTGTTCCAATGCAGCAACGATGTAGAAGGATAGGATTGGTAATACGGCACCGTTCATGGTCATTGAAACAGACATCTTGTTCAAAGGAATCTGATCAAACAGAATCTTCATATCGAGAATGGAGTCAATAGCAACCCCAGCTTTACCTACATCGCCTGCTACGCGATCGTGATCCGAGTCGTATCCGCGGTGAGTGGCTAAATCGAACGCTACGGAAAGACCTTTTTGTCCGGCAGCCAGATTACGACGATAGAACGCGTTTGATTCTTCGGCTGTGGAAAAACCCGCGTATTGGCGGATGGTCCAAGGTTGCATTACATACATAGTGGAATAAGGCCCACGGAGATATGGAGCCAACCCAGCCGCATAGTTCAGGTGTTCCATTCCCACCAAATCATCGGCAGTATAAGCCGGCTTAACCTTAATAAGCTCGGGTGTAATCCAATCGGTCTCGACATTCAGTTTCTTAGAACTGCCGCCAGCCGCTTTGATGTTTATTTTACTAAAATCTGGTTTCATTTTTTTATATGTTTTTAACGCAAAGTCGCTAAGACGCTAAGAAAAATATTAATTATTTACTTTTCGCCGAATACCTTCTTTCATTTGGCTTACATTAAAATTGATAAGAAATCCGAGACGTTTATCTGCTAGTTTCATATAAGTCACCAATTGAACTTCATGAACTGGCATTAATATTTCCACAGATTTCAATTCAATAATAATAACATCTTCAACTAGTAAGTCATTAATAAAGTCTTTTTCAAGAACTTTACTTTTATAAACAACAGGTAATTTTATCTGACTTTTAACATTTAATCCACGCAACAATAGCTACATCGCGTCTTTGCGTCTTAGCGTTTATATTTTTTTTAATTCTTTTTGATAAAACTTCAATGTTTCAAGTACATTAGACTTCATACTAATGAAGTTTGTGATTCCTTTGGTTTTGAGTTCATCTTCGCATGTGGGAGCACCGGCAACTACAAAAATGGCTTTACCAGCAAGTTCCTCAAAACATTCAGGGCCAAAAGCTACATATTCGTCATCACTTGAGCAAAGTACAACAATGTCAGCTTTGGCAACGACAGCGGCATTTACACCTTCGGCAGTTGTTTTGAAACCGCTGTTATCAACTACTTCGAAACCTGCACAGGCAAAGAAATTACATGCGAATGTTGCCCGGGCTTTGCGCATGGCTAAATTTCCAATGGTAAGCATAAACACTTTCGGACGACGACCGCTTTTGTCGGTTGCCTGTCGAAGCGATTCGAAGGCCTCCGCACCACGGAACATTTTGAGAGGTTCAGCAACCCGCTCAGTGTCGTTGCAGCAGCAATTGCTGTCGCAGTCACACTTTCCTTCCTCACATTGTCCTCCGTTTTGTTTGCAGCAGCAAGCATAACTCAGATCGCAAATATCCCCTTTAATTATTTCGTTGAAATTTGGATATTGATTGGTTCCCAGCAAAATTTCGCGACGTGTGGCAATGGCGTTTTCACGTTTTGCAGATACCTCTTTTATTTTACTCTGAACAAATCCCTCCTTAAAGGCAGCAACAAAACCACCCTTGCTCTGAATTTCGAGGAAAAGTTTCCAGGCTTCGGTAACGAGTGAATCGGTAAGGTTTTCGATGTAATATGAACCCGCTGCTGGATCAACAATTTTACTGAAATACGATTCTTCCTGTAGGATGATTTGTGTATTACGGGCAGCACGTTCAGCCAAATCACTCGTTTTCTCGAAAGTTACATCGAATGGAACTACTGTCATAGAATCAATACCTGCAATAGCTGCCGACATTGCTTCGGTGGTAGAACGTAGCATATTTACATATGGATCGTAAAGTGTTTTGTTCCATTTGCTGGTTTCAGCGTGAATGTTCATCGCCACTTTGACGGCTGGATCATAACTCTCAGCAATTTTAGCCCATAACAAACGAGCTGCACGGAACTTCGCAATTTCCATAAAATAATTGGAAGAGACTGCAAAGTTGAATTTCAAATTCTTTGCCACTTCGTTTGCCGGCAAGCCAGCATCTGTAATCCACGTCATGTAGTCGGCACCCATCGAAAGCGTAAAAGCCAAACTTTGAACAATAGACGACCCGGCATTTGTGAAATATGAACCATGAATGGTGATGGCTGAAAAATTAGGATACTGTTTTAATTGTTGGATTAAACTGGCGCAAGCGTCAATGGCTAGTTTGTTATCACCAAAAC
>JANXXY010000174.1 GCA_025350365.1 Bacteroidales bacterium
AAAATTGCTGCTAAGGCAGAAATCGCATCAGGAGCAACCGGTAAACTTATCTGGACTGTTTTTTCCTCAAAAGGGATAAACGACCTTAGGGCGTTAGAAACCAGAACCATAGAAATCACAAGACTTTCAGGATTTGCAGAAATCCCTGTGGATGTATTTGTTAGTGGAGAGGGTTCAGAAGGCGGGAATGATCTTGTAAACGCTGTTCCCACTAAATCAACTGCCGCAGGTGAATTTGAAGTATATACCAAACTTACAGCTGGTAAGTCGTACTTTTTTACGGATGCAAAAACCGGTAGCCCACGGAAATTCTATTTGGAAGGCGATTTGCTGAAAGAAGGAACAACTGCAAGTACCATTGCCAAAACAGGTGTTTATCGTATTAAGCTTGATTTTAATGTTGGCTCGGCAGTATTTACCGAAATAACCGATCTTCAGTTGTTTTTCTGTCCTACCAATTCGTTCCTGTTTTCTATAGATTATAGTGCCAAAGGGGCATTTATAGCATCAGGCAAACCTCTTACCTTTAAACAGGAAGGATGGGGTAAAGATCAACGGTATAAATTCAAAATGACAACCATCAATAGCGCTGGTGAAACAGTTGATGAATGGTGGGGAACTCCTAATACCGATAGCCCACCAACCAGTTCAAGTCCGGCATCCTATTATTATATCTTCCCAGCCAGCAGCGACCAATGGAGCGATAAGTTTAAGTTTGCCCCTGAAATGGACGGTGCACTTGCTGATGTTAAAGTTTATTTCCAAGCCGATAAACCTTATACACACGAAGTGATAAAGGTTGGCAATCAATAATAGATCATATCAGCATGGTTGCCTGGAAACAAGCAGCCATGCTGATTGGTTTTAAACTATTTTTATGAAAAAATTTATGTTTATACTCCTTTTGTTGAATATGTTGATTTATTCCTGTTCCAAAAACAGTGTTACTCCGGTCACGAAGGCAGAAACTTCGGTTGATTGGATCGCAGCTGCCGATAGTAGCAGTTTGAGCCTGGTGGATAATTTTTGGAATGGCACTGGTAAATATTTTAATTCCGTTAATAATGGAGTTGCTGATTTTCAATACTGGCCAAACGGTCATGCCCTGGATGTTTTAATTGATGCGTATACGCGTACCAACAAAAGCTCATATCTTTCAACAATCAATAACTGGTACGACGGCGTAAAGGTTAAAAACGGAAATACGTTCCTCAACGAATTTTATGATGATATGGAATGGAATGCATTAGCTATGATACGAGCCTTCAATGCTACCGGAGATGAAAAATTTAAAACTGCAAGTGCAGATGTTTGGACTGACATAAAAAGTGGCTGGAATACCCAGGGTAATGGAGGCATTGCCTGGAGAAAAAGCCAGTTGTACAGTAAAAATGCTTGTTCCAATGGACCTGCATGTATTTTAGCAGCACGTTTTTTTCAACAATTTAAAATAAATGAGGATAAAGAATGGGCTTTAAAAATATACAATTGGGAAAAAGAGTACCTTTTTAACACATCTAATGGAGCAGTATATGATAATTTAAACGCCACTACAGGTGAAATACAAAAGAGCTGGATCTTTACCTATAATCAGGGCACCTTTCTGGGTTCTGCCCTTGAACTTTATAAAATTACCGGTGAAAAAGGATATTTGAACGATGCTGTTAAAGCCACCGATTACACGCTTAACAATCTGGTAAACAGCAACGATCAGTTATTAAAAGATGAAGGCACAGGCGATGGTGCTTTGTTTAAAGGAGTATTTGTGAGGTATTTCACCCAACTTATACTTTTGCCCGATTTAGCCGATGGAACGCGCACCAGGTATGTGAACTTTCTTAAATACAATGCAGAAATGTTATGGCTGAAAGGTACCAATAAAAACCAGGTATTGTTTGGTAAATATTGGGGTATCAAGCCCGGAAGTGAAATCCAACTCGGAGAACAACTAAGCGGAGCGATGTTGATGGAGGCAGCTGCAACTCTGAGCAACAAGAAATTAATTCAATAAATTTTCAATGTCCAACAACTTGATTCTTTAGGCATCTTCAACAAAAAGCGTTCAGTTTTTTGTTGATGATGCCGAACGAGTCCGGAAGACCGAAGGTGTCAAGGATGCTTGTTTGGAGGTTATAAAGGCAAATCGTTAATTGACCAGGCGGCTATGCTTGAGATATAAGGGATTTGAAATTAATCATTCCAGTTTTGCTTCTATATTGGTATGATTTACAATTATGTAATTTATTTAAGAATCGGGAATAAATATTTTAAATCCCCTTATGCACGGTTAGCATCTATGAACTTATAACCAACTCCTGATTCATTTTCTATAAACATTCGACCTCTCTGAGGTCATTTTGTCCTCCACCCAAAATGAAAAGTATTGCTCATTTTTTCATGAATTTTATATTCCTTTGAAAAAATAATCTTGTAAAAGCGTAGAAAGTTATTACCGTGAAAAAAAGCCTCGTATTAAACTCCGAACTAACACAAAAGATAATCCAGGGTGATCAGGGAGCTTTCGAGTTACTTTTTAAAATGTACCACAAGCCATTATGCAACTTCGCCCGCATTTATGTAAAGCAATTTCATATTGCTGACGAAATTGTTCAGGAAACATTCATTTCGGTATGGAAAGCCAGAGCGCAACTTGACCAAAACAAATCGCTGAATGCTTATTTGTATCGTATTGTTCATAATCATTGTATCAACTTCATCCATACAGCGCGTGTTGACAAACGATTATCCGACGAATACCGCAACGAATTAGCATATACTACCCGAATGCTTGAAACGGATCTTTCAGACAGCTATTACGATCGTCTTGCAAACGACGAACTGGAGCATATTCTAAACAATGCCATAGATCAATTACCCACGCAATGCCGCGAGATATTTATCTTAAGCCGTTACCATGAATTAACCTACCAGCAAATAGCCGAAAAGCTTACCTTATCAGTCAATACTATTAAGACCCAACTTTCCAGGGCTTTACAAAAGCTTCGCGAAGTTTTAGAAAATATTTAATCTTTTTTTTAATTTCTTGTCACCCTCCGTAACCAAAATCTTGTATTACTAATAGCAACCATATTATGAAATCAGCAGAAGAGCATCACATATTCCTTACCGATCTTACCATAAAATTTTTATCTGGTAACATTTTGTCATCCGAAAAAGACGAATTGGACAACCTTATCTCTGCGAGTGATGAAAATCGTTCCCTGTTTCTATCTCTAAAAAAGACCTGGTTTGCTACCTCTACTTGGCAAAATTATATTCCAGCCTTGGATACTTCAAAATCCTGGGGAAAAGTTCAAGCATCTATGAATGGGGAACTCTCTCCGCAAGCAATACCAAACCGAATAACCTGGAATACCATATGGAAAATTGCTGCTGCGGGATTAATTTTAATCAGTATCAGTTCGCTTATTACCTTGCAGTTTACTAAAAAATCGGCATATACATCACAAGCTTCACTTTGCGAAGTCTCTACTCCTTTAGGTTCAAGATCTCACACGATACTCCCCGATGGAACCGAGGTGTGGCTTAATGCAGGAACTACGTTGAAATATCCGGTAACATTCACTTCCAGAGAACGAGATGTATACTTGACGGGCGAGGCATATTTTAAGGTAAAATCCGATAAAGCCCATCCGTTTGTAGTTCATTATGCCGATATAAAAATTAAGGCTGTGGGAACCGAGTTTAATGTAAAAGCCTATCCTGACGAAAATCGTATAGAAACCACCTTAATTAATGGCATTATAAATATGGAAGGAAGAGACAAGGATAAGAAAAGCTTCCGTATCACGATGATACCTAAGCAAAAAATAACGTTGATCCCTTCCGAAAGCTATTCAGATATCTCAGAAGATACTCACCAAACTTCTGAAAGCACGGAGGAGATACAGCCAAAAC
>JANXXY010000207.1 GCA_025350365.1 Bacteroidales bacterium
CCCGCTCCTTACCTGTTACATACTGCAAAGACTGTCATTCTGAGCGATAGCGATGAATCTTATTGGTCAACCTTTCTTAAAAAATGGATAACATGAGCGTATTTGCTGTTATTGCCCTCGCACATCAATATAATCATTATACAAAAATACCATGAATGACAAATTGAAAGCCTTTGAGCGTTTATTAACTATTATGGATGAGTTACGTGAAAAATGCCCCTGGGATAAAAAGCAGACCATCGAAAGCCTGATGCATCTGACGATTGAAGAAACTTACGAGCTTGTTGATGCCATTATTGACGATAGTAAAACCGACATAAAAAAGGAACTGGGTGATATTCTTCTTCATATAGTGTTTTATGCCAAAATAGCCTCAGAAACAAATGAATTTAATATTGCCGATGTTATTAACAGCTTGTGTGAGAAACTTATATTTCGTCATCCGCATGTGTTTGGCGATGTTAAGGTGAAGGACGACGAGGAGGTGAAGACAAACTGGGAGAACCTGAAAATTAAAGAGGGTAATAAATCGGTGCTGGCGGGAGTTCCAAAGTCATTGCCATCGCTGGTTAAGGCGCATCGCATTCAGGACAAAGTACGATCGGTGGGTTTCGATTGGGATGAACGGTCGCAGATTTGGGAAAAAATTAAAGAAGAACTATTGGAATTTGAAGTGGAGATTGAAAATCAGGATCATGAAAAGATGGAAGCCGAATTTGGCGATTTACTTTTTTCGATGGTAAATGCTGCCCGATTATACGACATCGACCCCGAAATAGCGTTGGAACGAACCAACAAAAAGTTTATCAAGCGTTTCAAATATCTCGAAGAAAATACCATGAAAAAGGGCCAATCTCTCCAATCAATGACTCTGGATGAAATGAATGTAATATGGGAAGAGGCGAAGAAAAGAGACTGATTACTTGGTATTATAAACGCTACTTTTTTCCTTGTTCAATGTCAAAATCTTTGTAAAGACGATTGAAATTAGTAAGTTTTATCAATCCAAGCGGTCCTTCAACAATACCTCCTTTTAACTCTATATCGGAAACACGTATGGTTAATACGTTTTCTCTTTTTGATGTAAGCAAATTGTCAGGAATGTTATAGATGCGCAGTTTATGGTTATCGGTCTCTGTTAACGCTTCATTTTTCTTATTCTTTAGGTCATTTATTTTACCTGTTGCTCCAATCAATATGCCATTAAGGTATACTTCGTCGGTGTTGTCAATTCTACCAATTATTAATAAAACTTTCTGATTTAGATAATCATCGGTTACAGCAAAGTGTTTTCGGTACCAGGCGATGCCATCGTAATCCTTAAAGCCCTGGTTCTCCCAGTTACCGGGAACAACAATTTTCTCCCATAGTTTATCCTTGCAATATATTGATTTCCATGCAGTATTATCGCCAGTTCGGAATAACCAAAGCCCTGACAATGGCAAATCGGATTTAGGCGTATTGTACGAAAAAATACCCACATCACCCGAAACAATTCCTCCACTCATTTGAAAATTATATACACGGACTGCAATCACATTTTTTCCGCTGGCATTTAAGAATTCCGCCGGAATTGGGTATTTTCTCAACGCTTCAGTTGCCGATGAGTAATCAGGGGGAAAAGATCCTGAAAACCCAATTAAATTGCCATTAATAAATACCTGATCAACATCATTTATATAACCTAAGGAGATAAAAATTTCTTTGGTTTTCATTTCGCGGGATACGGTAAATGAATTTCGATACCATGCGTAACCATCATATCCGAAGAATCCCTGATCTTCCCAAGCCGATGGCACTGTGATGCTCTCCCAAGCTGAATCATCAAAATCAGAATTTGCCCACGTTTTATCATCACCAATTGAGAATTTCCATTTACCTTCAAGTTGCAAAATAATTGATTTGTCCTCACTGGCCTGGATTGTAATTGAGGCTTGGAATAAAAGGAGAAAAGCAATTCTAAAAACTAACATGATAAATCATTTTAAAAATAAACTAAAGTTCCTAATAATAAAATACTTATGCAGAAATAAAAGAGATAAGGTGCAAGAATTGAATAAAGGCTAAAAGTAACAGATACAGTTTAAAATCCATCATTCTATATCAGCTTTATATAATTAACTTGTATCCTACACCATGAACCGTGATGATGTATTTTGGATTCGCTGCGTCTATTTCCATCTTTTGCCTTAGTTTTACAATAAAATTATCAATTGTTCTGCTGGTAACTTCACCGTCAATTCCATAAACATACTTCATAATATCGTCTCGTTTTACAGTCTCGTTTTTGTGTTGCCATAAAAATTTTAATATTTCAATTTCAGTGTGAGACATTTTTGCCGGATTATCATCGATTATCGCCGAATATGAATCGAAATCAATTATAAGACGTCCCATTAAAACAACGGTATGTGATGGTAAATCCTTCTTTTGGGCTATTCCTCTGCGCATTACAGCTTTTGATCGCGCCAGAAGTTCTATCAGGCTAAAGGGTTTTGTAACGTAATCGTCGGCACCAAACTCAAGACCTCTCACTTTATCATATTCGGCGGTACGAGCAGTAAGCATAATTATAGGAGTTTCTATTCCTTTCTGGCGAACGGCTTTACATACATCGAAACCGGACAGTTTGGGCAGCATAACATCGAGAATCACCAAATCAAAACATTCTTCGTTAATAGCTTTCAATCCGGCTTCTCCATCATAAGCCACCTTTACTTCATAACCCTCCAGTTCAAAATTGTCTTTCAACGCTGCGGACATTTGAAATTCATCTTCAACGATTAAAATTTTCGGCATAGTTATCGGAGATTAATGTTTTGTTTTATTTATCGGTAACATAATTTTAAATGCACTTCCTTTTCCAAAAATGCTATTCAAAACAATGGATCCGTGATGTTCGTCAATAATTTGCTTCACAATAGCAAGACCTAAACCTGAACCACGCACGTTTTGTATCTCGCCATCGGGAACGCGAAAAAAACGATCAAAAACATACTTCTGATGCGACTCAGGTATTCCAATACCATGATCAGTTACCACCAAAACTGCGTGATCTTTGTCAACCGAAGTTTCAACCATAATGTATTTTTCTTCGGGGCTGTATTTGATCGCGTTATCTATCAGGTTCATCAAAACTTCATAAATGGCATCATAATCCACTAATATTTCAGGCATTTCGGATGCAAGGGATGTTTCAACGGTAAAATTCTTATTTTTTAAATGATAATCAAAACGTTGTAGGATATTTGATACAATCACGTTAAGGTTTTGAGGGTTAAAATTATACTGATATTTTTTTTCTTCAATTTTCGAAAAGTTTAAAATTTTGTTCACGATATCGGTAAGCCTGTTTGTTTCCTGCTGAATAATTTCGTGATATTCTTTTAATTTATCGGGTTTTACCCTACCTAATAATATAGTTTCGTTATAAATTGAGATTAAGGCTAAAGGAGTTCTAATTTCGTGCGAGACATTTGATATAAAATCCGATCGCATCTGCGAAAGCTGAATCTCAGTTTTTAGGTTTTTAAATAATATCCATGCACCAATTAAGAAAAGAAGATCGATAAAAACAATTAATGCAAAATTAAGGTACGTTCTCTCCCTTACAAGTTCCTGTATGGTTTTTCCTTTGGTGATAATCCCCAATTTAAATCGGGGTAAAAACCACAAAGCCTTAGTTTGATTAAGAGTATGATTGTTAGATAGTTCGGAGGAGTATAAAAACTTTCGATCCCTTTCATTAAAGATGTTGATAATAAATTTATCCTTAACTACGGTTTGAATTTTTGGGTGCAAAATCTGGCTTACAAAATCCTTGTCGCTAATTATTAATCCGCAAAGTATTTCTCTGCCATTTTCATTGTCAACCACAAAAAACAAATAAGTAAAATTTTGTGAATGTAAAGAAGTGAAGGGTTCCACCTTTCGATACCGGTCTCTTAAATAAAGATAAAGTCGCTTAATTTTTTTAGGGTTACTTTTTATAATGGAACTAATAATTTTTCTTTGATTTAAAAAACTTAACGAAAAGTCCTGTAGCACAATTTCAGGATTGATATTAGCGGTATCACTAATATAAAAAAAACCCTTCATGGAAGGATTACCATGGATATAGTGACGAATGTCCTTGTCAAGATTGTGTTGTGGATTTGAAAATATGCTGTTTAGATTAATAGCCCAATTGCTCGTTATACTTTCGGAATAATAGTTTACTGACGATAAAATGCCTTCTAACTGATTATTATAGATTTCTTCGATGATTTCTTCATTTCGGCTTAGCGATCCAATTTCGTAAACTGAAAAAAACAAGGCTGGTAACACGATTACCAGAAAAAGGATGATAATAATTTTTTTATTTAATTTCATCCGCATATAATTTGTTTTTTAAAGTCGGATGAAACACCCTTAATATCCTTATTTGAGATTGAAAATGGCTGTTTCATGGGTGTTTCATTTGCAGAATTAATGAAGGGTAAATATAAAAAATAAACCCGGAAAACTTCACAGCATTCCGGGTTCAATCCCTAACAAGCCGATAAATTAAAAACACTTTTACTGTTTATAGTTACAGTATCGTTTGTTTTTAACACTACTATCGGCTGAAATTAGCCTCCATCATTAAATCACCTATGTATTTCCCTATTGCAAATTGATTCAAATAGTTTAATAATCAAATCATATTTGCAGTTCAAATATAGTGTCGATTGAAACACCAGGCAAAATAAATGGAATGATTTTCATCTCCACAAGAAGGGTATTTATATCACCTAACTGAACAGCGAATGTCATGTATTTTGTGAAGACGTAATTCCTTAAAATATTTTATTGATTTAAAATATAGGCTGTTAATTAAATTTTACGGAAATCATCGGTACCTGCTTTGCGTTCCAAATCGGTTCCAAAAGGAAGATTCAAATGAGGTATAATGGCAGGATCGAGGTTAGCAATCACATTTACTTCAAGTTCCTGACTGTTTTTGGGATTGTCGGCATATTGTTGGTGTTCAGTACCTGATAAAAAGCGCCATCCGCTATCGGTATTGTTGTCAGGTTCTTCTCTGTACATAAACCCTACTTTTGCGCCTTCAACAATGATAGTATTTGATGCGATACAATATCCCATAGGTGGAACCAAATCTTTTAATTCATCTGGTTTTAAATTGCTTTCTTCTGTGTTCATAATGTTAAAAATTAGATTTATATGTTATAAATTAAACATCAACGGAGATTTTCCGAAAGAGCGGCGAAGTTAGTCAAAAGCACCAAATAACTATGACGATAAAGTTAATTTAACCTATTCTCGACAATCTGGTGGTCGAAATGGAGTCGTTTATTTTCCAGTTCTCCAAATGAAATTTATTCGTTGGTAGGTATGGTTCAATCATTGGAAGGGCAGGAGCGTAGTAATAAATACCATTCACCTTCAGCGAGTTGATAATTTCCATATATTTTTGGGCGTACTCTTGATAATTACTTCCTTTGCGATGGTGGTTATTGATAAAATGACTGGTAAACGACAAATTTGAAATAATAGTTCCCCAGGTATTTTGCTTGAACTCAAATTCAAACCAATTTTTAGAATTTAGAAATGGATGATCAGGAGATACCAAACGGTCAATACCATAAGCCTCAATTCCCAAACTTCGTAGAAAGTTTACTAATGTTGCATTTGCTCCACAGCCAATATCAATAACCGGTTCACTGATATTTTCTAAATTTAGGCCAAGCACTTTCAATTGTAATTCCGCCGAATATTCCTCGCATACCACCTCTATTATTTTTGGTGAATTGGAATTATTCATTTCACACAAAAATGGATTTGTTTGCAGCAACCATTCACGTATCCTGGCTATGTGCACTTGCTCCAAACCCTCGAAATCAATGGTGGTATTTTTCAGCTGATGGATAATCTCATTCCAAAGGGTTTTATAAATTGAATGTAAATTGGTAATATCTGGTTTACGTAAATCAATATATTGGTTTGCATTACAAAATACTTTCACTGCCTGTTGCGTAAAAAAATCGACAAATTGATTTGATTTTCCTGCAACGTCAATTGAAATTAGTTCATCCCTATTATTTTCGATGATATTGCGTGTTAAGTCGGAAAAATGACGAATACGGTCTGGTTCGTTATAAAAGAAATTCATCCGGCTGTTATCGGCAAACTGGGTTTGAATACTGTTTGTAATTTTCTCTTCGAGGGTCATTCTAAAAACATAAGGTTAATTTAATATAAACTATTCAATTTCAATGTCGTGTTTATAAAGCAATCCGATAACTCCCTGATAGGAAAATTTGGCATTTTTAATAATATTAACTACCGGATCAATGTTATAATTGTAGGAGGTTCGAAAGTCGACTCCTTTAAGGATGGTGCGTTCGAAAACTGTATTTGATAAATCACATTGTAAAAATGCAGAATCGGTTAAATCGGTTTCTGTGAAGTTTGCTTCTTTGATTTTGCAATCAATAAATCGAGTTTTTTTTAATTTTTTTTTATAGAAATAGGAAAATTCCAGATTGCACTTCTCAAATTTTACAGTGAATAATAAATCGTTGCAAACGCTAAAGTCTACACCAATTAATTTGCAACTAACAAACTCAACATTTTTTAAGCCTGTGCCAGCCAGTTTTACCAAACTTAGGTTGCAACCTTCAAACTTACAATCGATAAAACTGATATTGCAAAAGTTTCCATTCGTAAAGTTGCAATTAACAAAACTACATTCATCGAACTCACTAGTTTCAAGTTTCTTATCAGAATAATCAATGCCTGAAAAGGTTTTGTTATCATAAAAAGGTTCAGTCATTTTTATAGAGGAATTTCTTTATTAGCTAACTCTCATATCTTTACAACGAGAGTTTCAGCAATTCGGTCATGGAGAGTCATCCTATTTGGATTCCAAAATATTTGGATAAAACCAACTCCTAATTCAAGAGTAGATGCTACGTAACCAAGACTGCGTTCAATACAATGCCATAAACTAATTCGATGATGATAAATGGAAACAATTCTTATGCCTAGTAATTTTTTTCCTAAACTTTGTCCATTTGTTAAATATGTTGTTAAAACAAAATATATGGTCGGAACAAATGCCAGGAATATTTTAAGATATTGAATAGACTTCTCACTCATATTTTGTGCCCCAATTTCAATATGATTAAAATTTTTCCAAGTAATATATTTTATTTCGTATCTAAGCAATTTAGATATAATTAATATTAAATAGAAAATGAACATAATTATCACAATATCAATTAATATGGCAAATATCCTTCTTGGGATTGAAGAAAGTGCTGGTTCATTTTCAAAAAAACAATCTTGTCGTTTCTTATATTTCATAATTTGTTAACGTTTATTATTTTCTTTACAATTATTGCCAACAAGGAATATACTTGTAAGAATAATGAGTGCCAAAAATAAGGATTTTTTTTGTTGGAAAATCACGATTTACAAATTAAGACTAGCCCAAAACATTTCTTACATTTGTTTTCGATACTTACATTTATTTTCTAATTATGAAAAAACTAATTTTATTGTTGTGTTGTTATCTAGTTGTTTTGCAATCTTTTGCTCAGATTACACCTATTTCTAATCCCGGTTTAATTACCGATCACTGGAAGGCCATGTGGATTGCGCCTGCCAACATTTCTCTTCAGGAATTTGGGGTGTATCATTTTCGCAAAACTTTTGAACTGACTTCCAGACCGGCTTATTTTATAGTTCATGTATCAGGCGATAATCGTTATCGGTTGTTTGTTAATGGTAATTCCGTATGTTTTGGCCCGGCACGCGGTGACCTGCAACACTGGCGATATGAAACCATTGATATTGCCCCATGGCTAAGCAAAGGGAAAAATGTAATTACTGCTGTTGTGTGGAATTTTGCTGAATTCAGACCGTGGGCACAAATCACCTTAAAAACAGGGTTTATTCTTCAGGGAAACTCTGAGGCTGAAGAAATAGTTAATACCAATTCAACCTGGAAAGTATATCACAACCAAGCATACAAACCCCTTGAAGTGGATAAAAAGAAAATAAACCAATTTATGGTGGTGGGTTCTGGCGAAGAAATTGATGGAAGTAAATATCCATGGGGATGGGAAACACCCGGGTTTGACGATAGTAAATGGGTTTCAGCAAACGAATTTGTGTCCGGTTCGCCATTTGGGTTTGGTACAGATGTTTTTTGGTGGATGGTTCCGCGCACTATCCCTTTGATGGAAGAGATACCTCAGCGAATATCGGAAGTCAGACGATCATCAGGAATAGTTCCTGGAAAGGAATTTCTGGAAGGAAAAAAATTATTTACAATTCCTGCAAACACTAAAATCTCTATCTTGTTCGACCAAACATTTCTTACCAACGCTTATCCACAGATTAACATAAGTAAAGGCAAAGGAAGTAAGATCCGTCTTACTTATGCCGAGGCTCTTTTTGATAAAAATGGTATCAAAGGCAACCGCAACGAAATTGATGGAAAGGAAATATTAGGGAACAGCGATTTGATTATTTCTGATGGAGGTGAAAGTCGAAAATACAGTACGTTATGGTTCAGAACTTACAGGTATCTACAACTGGATGTCCAAACTGGCGCCGAACCACTTAACATTAATGATTTTTTCGGGGTATTTAGTGGTTATCCGTTTAAAGAAAATGGATCGTTCGCCAGTAGCGATGCCTCATTGAAAAAGATATGGGATGTTGGTTGGAGAACTGCCCGTTTATGCGCTTACGAAACCTATTTTGATTGTCCCTATTACGAACAGCTGCAATATATTGGAGATACCAGAATTCAATCGCTTATTTCGCTGTACGTTTCAGGAGACGATCGGCTTATGCGAAATGCCATCAGCTTATTCGATAATTCACGCACTCCCGAAGGTCTTACCCAGAGCAGATACCCGACAGCCGTTGGACAAGTTATCGGTACATTTTCGTTGTTTTGGATACGCATGGTTCATGATTATTGGATGCATCGCGACGATACAGCTTTTGTGAAACAATACCAGATGGGCATCAAATGTGTTTTGAACTGGTTTGAGAACCGCATCGATCCTAAAACAGGTATGATAGGCGCTCTACCATATTGGAGCTTTGTCGACTGGCCGGACGACTGGCCGTGGGACAATAACAAACGTATTGGAGGTGTCCCTGATGGCGGTCAATCCGGTAATTCATCAATCATCACTCTTCAAACAGTTTATGCCATGCAAGCTGCCGCTGAAATGTTCGGTTATTTCGGCGATGATTGTATGGCCTCACATTATAAAGAACTAGCTGCTAAATTAAAAGAAGCCGCGATGAAAAACTGTTGGGATAACAATAAAGAGTTACTGGCTGATACTCCCGAAAAAAACCACTTCAGCCAACATGCACAGGCTTTTGCAGTTCTTTCAGGTGCCGTTTCGGGTGAACAAAGCCGTAAACTGATAGAAAGAACACTTAATAATAAGGAAATTACACAATGCACGGTTTATTTCCGGTTTTACTTGTATCGTGCAATGAAGGTAGCCGGGTTGGGAGATAAATTTGTCGAAATGTTACAACCTTGGAAAAACATGATTAGTATGGGATTAACAACGTTCGCGGAACGCCCGGAACCAACCCGTAGCGATTGTCATGCCTGGAGTGCGAGTCCTAATTACGAGTTTCTTGCAACTGTGTGTGGCATTGAACCATTAAAACCCGGTTTTAAGGCAGTACGAATCGAACCACATCCGGGTATATTAACATCATTAGCAGGTAAAGTGCCACATCCAAACGGAATCATTTCTGTTTCTTTCAATGTGGATGGCGAACATATCCGGGGAACTATTGTATTGCCAAATAATCTTCCGGGAGTATTTGCATGGAGGGGGGTCATGATGGATCTTCATCCGGGTGAAAACAAAATCAATCTTTAGATTAGGCCTGACGGGAATAAAAAATTTTACATTACGTTGATATTTTTTGTTTTCCTTCCGTGGAAATAAAATTTGTTTACCTTTGCACCTCTTCAAGCCCAGGTGGTGGAATTGGTAGACACGCTAGTTTCAGGGACTAGTGTCCGTAAGGATGTGCAGGTTCGAGTCCTGTTCTGGGTACAGTTAGTAATTATAAATCCCTGTAAATAAATTATTTACAGGGATTTTTTTTGTTTTAGTGGATCAGGCCGATAAAAGCAAAACCA
>JANXXY010000226.1 GCA_025350365.1 Bacteroidales bacterium
ACAAAAGGTTGGTAAACTGAATTCATGATGTTAAATATCAATACAATAATAATTATATTAATAGTTATCATATTCGTTCTGGTTGGAGTTATTTCGGTTATGTATATGAAAATTCGAAATCTTAAAAACCTCCAAAAAACACGTATGAACGTTGATAATAATTTACTCTATCTGTTAATCGATAAAATGCCTGATTTTATCTATATTAAGGATATTGAAAGTAGATTTATCATAGCAAATAAGTATCTGGCTGATGTAGCTCAAGTCAGTAACCCTGATGATTTGATTGGAAAAACCGACTTCGATTTTTACCCAATTGAAATGGCACAAAAATTTTTTAACGATGAACAAAGAATAATTAAAACCAGGCTGTCAATGGTTAATGTTGAAGAATTCGGTTTGGATTATAATAATAAACCTACTATTGTTTCAACAACCAAAGTTCCCTGGATTAATCACGAGGGAACCGTGAAAGGAATAATAGGAATTGGAAGAAATATTTCAGCATTAAAACAGATAGAGAATGAATTACTTACACAGACTGAAAATCTGAAAGAATCTAATGTCTTGTTGGAAGAGCAGTATGAACAAATTCAGCAACAAACCGAAGAATTATTGATGCAGGCTGAAAATCTGAAAATTTTAAATAGGGAGTTACACAAATCAAACGATACCAAGGATAAGTTTATTTCAATTATAGCGCACGATCTGAAGAACCCTTTCAATGCAATCATTAATTTTTCGGAACTGCTTTTAATAAAGTATATGGATACTATGCAGCCCAAACAATTAGAAATGGTAAGCATTATCAATAGTTCTTCTAAAATAGCCTATTCGTTACTTGAAAACCTGTTATTCTGGGCTAAAAATCAATCCAATACAATTCCCTGTCGCCCGATCCTTTTCAATATAAGCGACCAGATAAAAGAGGTAATTGAATTTCTTGAAGTATGTGGCAAACTCAAAAACATTTCGATAGTGAATGAGTCGACAACAAATTTAATTGTTTATTCCGATGTAAATATGATTTTGGCAATTTTAAGAAATCTGTTAAGTAACGCTATTAAGTTTACAAAAAAAAACGGACAAATTTGTATTTCAACCACTTCTGACGAAGAAAACTGTTACGTTACAATTTCCGATAACGGCATTGGAATGGATGAACAACAATTGAAAAAACTTTTTTCGACGGATAAAGAAATAGTGAAAGGTACAAGCGGTGAATCAGGAACCGGGCTAGGCCTTATATTAAGCATAGAATTTGCAAGGCAAAACGGAGGTACTATATTTGCAAAAAGTGAACTTGAAAGAGGTTCTACTTTTATTTTATCATTACCTTTGCGCACCTAATTTTGAAAATTATTCCAATGCCTTTACGTAAATTTTTGCCTCATATATACCCCATTGATATCATTACATTTGCTTACATCATTATCACCGGGGTTTACATTATAATAGGTGCTGTTGCACTTGAAAATATTGGCAGTCATTTGTTGATAAGATTGATTTTAATAGGTGCAATCGTCTTACTTATATTTCTCAATTTTTCAATTCATAATAAAGGTATTCATTTCCTTCGAAGCTTTTATCCATTGGCTTTTTTGGGTTATTTTTATCCGGAAACAGATTATTTGAATAATATTATATTCCCAAATCTCGATCCTGCTTTATCTAACCTGGAAGTGACTATTTTTGGAGGACAGCCTAGCATTTGGTTTTCTCACTATATCCCATGGAAATGGTTCAACGACTTAATGAACCTTAGTTACTTTTCATTCTATATCTTTATTTTTATACTGTGTTATTGGATATATAATTACCAACGCCGGCATTTTCAGGAAACTATTTTTATTGTATGCATGTCATTTTACATGTATTATATACTCTTTATCGTATTTCCTGTAGTTGGGCCACAATTCTTTTTTTCTCCGCCGGACAATCAACTTCCCGATGCCTATTTTTTCAGGGATCTTATTAAATTTGTCGGTATATATGGCGAGCGTCCCACCGGTGCATTTCCAAGTTCACATGTCGGGATAATGCTAATTTTGGCATACCTCGCTTACAAATATGCTCCAAAGCTTTTAAAATGGATGATTCCCGGGGGTATACTTTTGATTTTTTCTACTGTT
>JANXXY010000228.1 GCA_025350365.1 Bacteroidales bacterium
TTGGCCCGTACTCTTCGATGAATCGGGTCTGCAACCTTTTGAAATATTGATAGTAACTAATCTGGAGCTTAAAATCAAAATTTCGTCAATTGCCTTTGACCAAAGTCAAATTATAGATTGTTCCCATTTATTGATTTTTGCAGCTTGGGATAATTATACCGTTGAAAGGATTAACGAAGTTTTTACGCGAACTGTAAAGGAAAGAGGGTTACCTGAAAACAGAATGGATGAATATAAAAACAGGTTAATAGCATCATACACTACAAGACCTCCGCAACAAAATTTCGAACATGCCGCTCGCCAGGCCTACATAAGTTTTGGGCTAGCTATTGCAACAGCAGCCATACTGAGAGTAGATGCAACACCAATGGAAGGTTTTGATAATGCCGCATTAGATGAATTGCTAAATCTTAAGGAAAAAGGATTAAGAAGTGTCACTTTATTACCACTTGGTTACCGTGACGAAAGCAACGATTGGTTGGTGAACCTAAAAAAGGTACGCACACCAAAAGAACAATTTATTCATGAAATAATCTAATCTTTTAATTCAGTGTCGTTTAATTAAAAGCTGCAAGCATAAAAGGATTAGCATTGGGCATCGCTTAATGTAGACAGGTATTGTCGGTTTACCAACCTCTGAAAGGGCGCTATATTGCCCCTTTCAGATGCTACTGGGACTAATGGAAATCGTGAATTATTCAATTTAAAAAGTTACAAGGAAAGTACCCACAATTTAAAATTTGAGTATTGCAACTCTTAACAAGAAATAAAGTTATGCTACAAAAACTGATTTGTGTAGCTTTAATTTGATATTGGTTTAATTTTTTATCCAGTTAAAAATTAAATATATTTGTTATAGGAAAATTGAAAATATATTTATGGTTATCCATAATACCGCTATTGTAGAAGGAATAAAGCTCGGAAACGAGAAATGTCTTCAGATTCTTTACGATCAATGTAAGGGTATGTTATTGGCTTTTGCAAGACATACTGTTCGCAATCCTCTGCTGGCTGAAGATTTTGTGCAAGATGCTTTTTGCACACTCTGGGAAAAAAGGGTTTTGCTCGATACTGAACAACCTGTTCAGGCTTACCTTTACAAAATCGTATACAGACGCTGTATTGATTATTTGAGAAAGCAGATGGCACATGAAAACTTCAGAGAATATTCTGAAATTAAAATAAAAGAGTTGGAACTAATGCAAGTATCCCTTGAAGGACTTGTCATTTCTGAAATGTCAGCTGATGAAGCCCAAAAAATTATTCAACAAACTCTTCAAGATTTACCAGATCAAACCAGAGAAATCTTTCGTCTTAGCCGGGAACAATTCTTAAAAAATACAGAAATAGCCGAAAAATTGGGGGTCTCGGTTAAAACCACTGAATACCATATGTCCAAAGCTTTACATCAACTCCGGAATTCCCTTAAAGATTTTTTGTAAAAAAATACAAATCCATTTAGGGTAAGCGCCCTTCATTACGATATACAAATAACATATGAAAGAAAATACAGACATTTCAGAAATTGATCTGCTCATTAGTAAACACTTGAGTGGAAATGCAACAAACGGGGAGATAGAAGAATTTTTGCATTGGCTAAAGGTATCACCCCAAAACAGAAAATATTATGCACAAAGTCAGATGTTATGGTTCACTAGTGAAAATTACTCTCAGGAAAAAAATCAATACCAATGGGAACTATTACAGTCAAAAATACAAGAACGAGAAGGTATTGATTTTAAAAAAAACAATGTTATAACAGATTCACGTCATATAATAAACAGATTTATCAGAATTGCAGCTGTAATAATAATGTTAATAGGTGTTTCCGGTTTTTTCTTTTTTATGAACAGGTCAAAAAATAATTCCAATATTGCAAAAAACATACTTGAAGTGCCATATGGGTCTATGTCCATTCTTACTTTGCCTGATGGAACCAAACTTTGGGTTAATTCCGGAAGTAAATTAACTTATAACAGTGATTACGGTAAAAAAAATCGCGATATTTATCTTACTGGCGAAGCTTATTTCGATGTGGCAAAAAACCGCAAGCTTCCATTTGTGGTTTATGCTTTAAATGTAAAAATTAAGGCTTTAGGTACAAGTTTTAATGTAAAGGCTTATCCCGATGAAAA
The DNA here is from genome assembly GCA_025350365.1 of Bacteroidales bacterium. Classification (GTDB taxonomy): domain Bacteria; phylum Bacteroidota; class Bacteroidia; order Bacteroidales; family JAAUTT01; genus JAAUTT01. The sequence goes on from JANXXY010000228.1 coordinate 2,136, forward strand.
AAAGGTCGAAACAACTTTAATTCACGGATTAGTCGAAATAGAAAAATCGGGGTCAAAATCTATTATTTTATTAAATCCTAGCCAAAAGATAATCATTTCGGAAGTAGAAAAAACGGCTCCTATAATGCAAAATGACCAAAAGGTGCAGTTACGAAAAGAAATGAATATTTCTTCAGAAGCGACAGATACAGCGTTTATTTTAAATAAAGAAGTAGACACTGAAAAAGAAATATCATGGAAAAAAGGGAAATTGATTTTTGACCGGGAGCCCTTATCATCTCTCACAGTAAAATTAGAACGTCGGTATGATGTTGATTTTTATTTTGAAACTGAAAAACTCAAGGAATACAGATACACAGGAACTTTTAAAGATCTATCATTAGAGCAGATTATGGAGGCAATGAAGTTTTCCTCTCCCATTGATTTTGTTATTAAAGATAAAAAAGTTTTTTTAAGGGAAAAAAGTAAATAATGATAACAACAGTACTGGATTTCTAACTAAAAATTTATGAAAGTGAGTTAATACTGCAAAAACAAAGCGGGAAACACTATCCGTATCTCCCGCAGGTTACATTAATAATTAAATCGAAGAATGGATAACGTTGGCACGATGGTCATTCCTCGAAATGTTTAATTTTTAACCAATACAAAATTATGAAAAAAAATTCGAAAGTACAATCACAACACCATCTATTCAACAAAATTTGGCTGATTATGAGATTATCTGTACTAATATGTTTGGTAGCAGCATTACAGATTTCGGCAAATACCCGTTCGCAAACCACGCGAATAAGCCTGAATGTTAGTAATATAGATATTCGTGAAGCATTCCGGGAAATAGAGCGTAGTTCTGGCTTATCTTTTCTTTATTTCGATGAAGCAATGGAAGTTAAAAAAAATATAACCATTACTACTAATAATCGTCCGATAGATGAAGTTTTGGAAGAACTTTTAAAAGATACCAAACTCACATATAAATTATTGGGCAATAAATTTATTGTTATTTCCCCAATAGAAATCATTCAGCAACAAAAAATCACCGGCATCATTACCGATGCAACCACTAGTGAACCCATTATTGGGGCTAACGTTATTATTGAGGGGACAACCGTTGGTGTAGTAACTGATGTTTCCGGAAAATTTATTTTGGAAAATCTTAAACCTGATGCAGTATTGGTTGTGTCCTATATTGGATACAACTCAGAACGAATTTCCGCAAACGAGCCGATGCCATTGATAATTAAACTGATCCCAGATATTACAAAGTTAGGTGAAGTTGTTGTAGTTGGGTATGGTACGCAGAAAAAAGTAAATTTAACCGGTGCCATTTCCAACGTCTCCTCTGATGTACTTAAAGACAGGCCTTTAACCAGTTTAGGACAAGGTTTGGAAGGAGCAATTGCCAATCTGAATATAGCTCCAATAGATGGCCAACCCGGTAGAGCAGCTACGTTCAATATTCGGGGATATACAGGTATCGGAACTTCGGAATCGCCATTAATTTTAGTTGACGGCGTTATAATGGATGCTAATCTTATCAATCCATCCGATGTGGCAAGTGTTACTGTACTTAAGGATGCGGCATCTTCAGCCATTTACGGAGCCCGTGCTGCTTACGGGGTAATACTCATTACAACAAAAACCGGCAAAAAAAATCAGCCTTTTAAAGTGAATTTTACCAGTAATCTTTCGTTTGGACAACCAACCAGGTATCCGAAAATAGCGAATTCATGGGAAACATTGTTATATGAACAGTCTGCTTTTGGTGCAGCTCAAGTACCTCAGGATTATAGGGATAAATTGTATGCGCATTATATTGACCCCTCACAACCATTTGCCTATGTACAAGGAAATAGTTGGAAATACTTTTCAAATACTGACTGGTATAAAGAGGCGATGTTAAATCATGCAACCTCAAACAAGCAGGATATTAATTTTACGGGTGGTACGGATAAAATTACCTATTTTGTTTCAGGAGGATTACAGGATCAGGGAGGTTTATTCAGATATGGCAATGATAATTACAAAAAATATAATTTCAGGTCTGATATTAAAATAGATTTAAAACCATGGATATCATTTAATTTTAAAAGCATTTATACAAGTACTGACTATAACGCTCCCTCTGACAGCTATGGCATAGGTAGTTATTGGCATGGTATAGTTAAAATGCCAGCAAGTTATCCTGTAAAAAATCCAGATGGTGAATGGGATACCGATCTGTCAAATCCTATCCAATTTTTATCGGATGGAGGAAGGTATATCAAGCAAAGTTCAGATTCATGGGTAGTTTTTGGAACAGAAATCCGACCATTCGCCGGATTTAAAATTAAAGGTGATTTTTCAGTAAATTATAGCGCTGAAAATGTTAGAGATCATAAAAAAGATCTGTATACCAAACTGCCCACCGGAATAATTATGCCAACAGTGTATACCACAAGCCCATTTGCATTACAGCAAAATTCAACCGGAAAGTACAACGCATTGAATGTTTGGAGTGAATATGAAACAACACTTGCTGAAAAACATTATCTGAAATTTTTATTAGGGTTTAATCAAGAGCAAAATGGTTCACGCTGGTTTAATGCAAAAAGATACGATCCTGTAAACAGTAATATTGGCGAAATAGATCTTGCTTCCGGACTTATGGAAGCAAATAGCGGAGCGGGAGACTGGTCCGTTCGAGGTGCCTTTTTTCGTATGAATTATATATTTAACGAAAAATATCTCTTGGAAATTAATAGTAGATATGACGGCAGTTCAAAATTCCCTAAAAACGATCGTTTTGGCATATTCCCTTCTCTTTCATTAGGCTGGAGAATCTCAAAAGAATCTTTTATGCAGTGGATGCAGCCCATGGTAAATGAATTAAAACTAAGGGCATCATATGGGTCACTTGGCAATCAGAATGTATCAGGAAATTATCCTTATATCGCTAATTTGAATTTTTCCGAGAACGATCCCGGAGGTCATAATTTTAGGTTATCTCACTTTCTGGACGGTACAAGACCGATGGGTGTTGATCCTTCCGGATTGGTTAGTCCGAGTCTTACCTGGGTAAAAATAAATGCATTAAATTACGGGCTTGATTTAAGTATGTTTAAAAACCGTCTGGCTCTTTCCTTTGATATGTATAAAAGGGAATCGAAGGGTATACTTGGCACTATGGCTGCGCCCGCAATATTGGGTACTGACCCTCCTCTTCAAAATTTATACAACATGGAAACAAGAGGTTGGGAACTAACATTTTCGTGGAGAGATCAAATCATGAAAAATCTTAGTTATAATGTAGGGTTCAATTTATCCGATTATTCCGGTAAAATAACCAAGTACGATTCCAATCCTACAAATTATATATTTGACCATTTTAAAGGGGAAAAAATAGGGGATATTTGGGGGTGGAAAGCTGATAATCTGTTCCAAACTAATGAAGAGGCCACCGCTTGGGAAAATCAATATAAACAGTCTTTAATATTTGGGACTCCGGCAGGTGGTTATATGGCCGGAGATATGAAATTTGAAGATATAAATAACAATGGAGCCATTGACAAAGGCACTGAAACATTAGACAATCCGGGTGACCGAAAAATTATAGGAAACAATACACCCAGATATAGTTTTGGGATAACTACCGGGTTACAATGGAAAGGATTTGATTTCACTGCTTT
>JANXXY010000241.1 GCA_025350365.1 Bacteroidales bacterium
AAATTCTTTGGGGGACTACAAACGGCTTTTAAAAATACTACTATTGATAATCAATTTGTTGCATTCAGAAATAGTTGAAAATAACTCAAATAATTCCTTTTTTGCTATTTATTTGGGGGAAGGATAAGCAAGTTGGGTTAATATCAGCAGACCAAGAACCACTCATCAGTTTTACTTATCTTTTTTGAATGTGTAACCTCCGGAGGTTTTGTCCCAATAGGCAAAATCTCTATTTTTCAGAACGATTTGCGCCCTTTTAGTTTCATCGGTTGACAAAATACCCATTTGCTACTTGCCGGTAAAAAATGTATTTTGCGGTTAATAATTAAGTTTTCAAAACTCAGGATATTATGGTGTTTGTGCACTCGGGGATCGCAATATTAAAAGGCAATAAACAACTTTAGATGACGTCAAAGAAATTTTTAGATTACGGGATTTTACTTTGTGTATTAACTGTTTTTTCTTGTATCCATATGAAAAAAATAGCTACGATTACTTCTTCAACCGGCCAGATGATATTGGTATTAACCGATTCCGTAACAGCTACCTATGGCAACCTATATTGCTATGAACGAAGTGATGCTAATGCAGATTGGAAATTATCGGGCAAAATTATTCCTGTTAGTATTGGAAGAAATGGACTTGGTTTGGGAATAGGTTTGCATCAACAATCTAGCATTTCAGACTTGCCAAAAAAAGAAGAAGGAGACGGGAGAAGCCCGGCCGGAATATTTAGACTTAGTAAGGTGTTTGGGTATGCAACGGCAGATAAGACCACAAATTTAAAAATGCCCTACATCCATATTACGGAAATGATTGAATGCGTTGATGATGTAAAATCGAAATATTATAATCAGATTGTTTCGAGAGAGAAAATTGAAAAACCTGACACTGTCGATTGGCAATCGTCTGAAAAAATGAATTCAGTGGGTGCACGGTATGATTTAGGTGCTGTAATCGATCACAATTCAAGCCCTGTGAAAACAGGATGCGGATCGTGTATTTTCCTTCACAACTGGACCGACCCCATTATAACAACAAGTGGTTGCACAAGTATGGCTCCAATAAACATGAAACGAATAGCATTTTGGCTTGACAAACAAAAAAATCCTGTAATAGTGCAACTTACAAAGCAATTATATAGTGACTTAAAAAGACAATGGGGACTTCCCGAAATTAATAAGTAAGCATATTTCTGCATTGTTATAAAATGTAATACGTTGAAATACATAGAAATAGAGAAATATTTCAATAATATCTAAGTATTTCATTTTAAGAATGTTGCTTAAAATTTACTGAAGTATTGTTATTAGTGCAGGTCGAATTTTGTTTCAATATTTCAAATTTTTCTATAACCATTTAATTCCTCGGGGTTTTACACGTTTTTATCCGGATCGATACAGTTTTAAATTCCATGCAGTTATTTAGAATGTTTCCGGATAACTTTTGTTCCATGAGACTATTCATTTTCTATTATACTACCAACCTATTTTAAAACAGAGTAAATTCTTTATTTTTACAGCTTTAAATCTTTTGAATTAGCACAGATGCAGAATATTTCTAAACCCCAGGGTAAACTCAAGCAATCACTAACACTGGGGTCGACCATGATTCTGGTAGTAAGCTCTATCATTGGTTCGGGCATTTATAAAAAAGTTGCTCCCATGTCGGCCGATCTCCTTTCGCCTTCCCTCGTGCTTCTTTGTTGGATACTTGCCGGATTAATATCACTCTTTGGAGCGCTCAGTAATGCAGAGATAGCAGGAATGCTGGCTGATGCCGGAGGGGAATATGTCTATTTTAAACGCATTTACGGACGCTTTATGGCATTTATGTATGGATGGAGCGTGTTTACGGTCATCAAATCGGCGGCGGTAGCATCCATTGCTTATTTGTTCTCTCATTCGTTCAATGCAGTGGTGCCTCTGCCACATTTATCTCATGCCATAGAGCAAATATCGTTTCTTGGTATTTTCAAGCCTTTTGATAATATTGGTGTAAAAGCCCTGACGATACTTCTTATTACCGGACTAACCTTTTTTAATACACGAGGGCTAAATGGAGTATCCCTTCTTAGCAATTCCATTACCAAACTTATTATTGGCGGGCTTGTAATCATTGTTGTATCGGGACTAATATTTGGAGGAGGCAGTTTTAGCAACATCACCACCAATTCAGTATCCTTCGTTCCTCATAAATGGTACGATTTTGACCTGATTAAAGCAATGTTTGGAGCTATGTTGGCGGCTTTTTGGGCTTATGAAGGTTGGAATAGCATAGGTTTTATAGGTGGCGAAATAAAAAATCCAAAAA
>JANXXY010000291.1 GCA_025350365.1 Bacteroidales bacterium
AACCAGGCTGAGTTAGTGTCAATAACCTGACCTATCAGGATTTCATCACCTATGGTAATGATTTCAGCATTGGTATTTTTAGACATTCAAAAAAATTTGAGCGGGAGACGGGATTCGGACCCGCGACCCTCAGCTTGGGAAGCTGATGCTCTACCAACTGAGCTACTCCCGCATATTGGTTGTGTGTGATGAAACTTTACTGATGCGAAAGTAATTGTTTTACACAATTTTTCAAACCACCTTTTAAAATTGTTTGAATATTTTTTTTCAAACCAATAAATTGAGCCTCTCAGGGGACTTGAACCCCCGACCTGCTGTTTACGAAACAGCTGCTCTACCAACTGAGCTAAAGAGGCAAAATAATGGTTACAAAAGTAAAATATTTTGCAGAAAACACAAATGGGTTTACGCTATCAAATTAAGGATAATATCGATATACAATATCAATAATTGGCGACCTTGATATGCTGCCTGGATTTAATCCTGGTTTTCCTTCGGGAATTGGTAAACCAAGCTTCTTATAATAATCTTCCCAAGCAGGAAAAGTTTTCCCTGTGTCCGGATCCTTAAAAGTCATTGAATTTAACGTGAAGAGATGTTTACCTGAAGCATCATTAAAAGCAAAGTAAACTAATTCGCTGCAATAATAACGCTCGTTTTGTAAATCGAAACCATCATCATAAGGTTTGTTCATGAGAGACTTACATACATTAATTGCTTCAGGAATATAGATACGATATGCTACTTTAAGTCTGCCCGCTAATACTTTCGGATTTCCTTTCCTATCACTTGACCTTTTTTTAAAAGTTTCAAAAGGTGTCCTTATCACGCCGGGTCCAATAGCTTCGTAGATAAAGGTTGTATCGTGTTCAAGGGAAACAATACCCACGTGGGAGAGATTTGTTCCATCCACACCGGTGGTAACCTTTTCAATAGCAGTGCAGAGATCGCCACAATCAAGATCCTGAAAAACCAAATCGCCGGTTTGTGGAGTATAGTCCCGTGTGCATGCTAGCATGATGCACCAGATTAGGGATAAAAAGAAAAATTTATATCTCATAATAAATTTATTTAATAAATTTCCAAAAGCCTTATTGTTTGATTAATTTCTAAGGGCGCCAATCCTTTCGAGCAAGGTTGGATGTGAATAATGGAAAAAGACATAAATGGGATGCGGAGTTAAGTTACTTAAGTTATTTATTGATAGCTTCTTTAATGCTGATATCAAATGTTCTGCATTAAAGTTTGTTTTTGTAAATGCATCGGCCTCGTATTCGTTTTTTCGTGAGAGATTGTTTAAACCAAGGCCAACGAATAAAGATATTGGACTATAGAGTATTCCAAAAGCAATAATACCAATATGGAACGAAGGTTGAGATACCCCTAATGCATACGATAACTCGGGAATTGACAAAAATAAGGATAACAAATAGAATGTTATCCCAGTTTGAATGATTGAAAGAATAATTCCCTGGATGGTATGTTTCCGTTTGTAATGGCCAATTTCATGTGCAAGAACTGCTACAATTTCGTTCGTTGTCAATTCTTTTATCAGTGTATCATACAGCACTATCCGTTTTTTGGCACCTAAACCTGTAAAATATGCATTTGCTTTCGACGATCGTTTCGACCCGTCAATGCGATAGATATTGTCGAGTTTAAAGCCTACTTTTTGTGCAAATTTTGCAATAGCATCTTTAAGTTCCCCATCCTCCAAGGGTTCTTGTTTGTTGAATAATGGAACAATGATATTGGAGTAAAACATGGCAAGGAAAATCATTACAAATGATGATAATACCCAAGCGTATATCCAAAACATATTGGTTGTTTTATAGTAAAACCATAGAATCACAAAACCAAATCCTCCACCCAAAATAAGCGACAATAACCAACCTTTCAGCTTATCGAGAACAAAGGTTTTGGGAGTAGTTTTATTAAAGCCAAATTTTTCCTCAATAACAAAAGTATCATATATAGAAAATGGCAAATGAATGAAATCAGAAGCTAGCCCCAGTATTAAAAAGAAAACAAGCGCTTTATAAATAGAATTTATCGTAAACTCTCCGGCAAGTTGATCAACAAATGCGAAACCGGCCAGAAATAACATGCATAAGATCAGTATAAAATTCAAAAAACTGGATATTAATTCGAATTTGCTATTTTCCTTGTCATAAGCAATCGATTTTTGGTACTTTTCTTCATCGTATATGTCCTGTAATTCGACAGGTAACTTGGACTTACGATTTTTAGCATTCAAATAATCAAGCCATCTATCCAGTGTAAAATCGAACACTACAATTGCAATAATTACATAAAATACAATAGTATACATAAGGTTATATTAAGTTGAATTTTAATTTATTAAAGTAGCATTTGTTTGTTGAGCATGATCACATTGCTACGACGTTTTTTTATTTCTAACAGGTAGTTTTGAGTAATTGAATTAGGACGAGCGACTATGGATTTGCCCAGCCATTCTTCACATAAATCCAAGTCGTCAAGCATTTCATAACAAACAGCGATGTTATGCGCTGCCAAAGAGGCCAGAATTTTTGTACCTAAATTATATACTCGCTGCCAATTTTCGATAGCACCCGTTAAATTATCTTTTACAAAAGCCTGATAAGCTTTTCGCATGTATCTATTATTATTATGAAACAAAATCCGTTCGTGAGTGGTCCAGTATGGAGCCATTTTTTGCGCAAATATTTCTCCAATTGCATTTCCTCCCTCACTATATGCGACTATATTATTGGGCATTTGGTATTGAAATTCAAAATAATCAGAGAATTCCCAAAACAATGTATCTTTTTGTCTTACGGCGATAAAATTTTCAGGGGAACTGAATTTCCAAAATCGTCCAACAATTGAAAATTTTAGTTCTAGTTTAACACTTGGCTGGTTATAATTATTTTCTCTATCAATATATTGAAGAGAATCTTTCAAAGCAAGAGAATCGATACTGATGATAGCGTATCTCTTTCTATTAGTGTATGAACTTTCCATAAAAATCTTTCTGAAAGAGTCGGGGGAACAAACATAAAATTTACAATCAGCAAACAATGGCGATTGAGGTAATGTTTTATTCAATTTATCATAAAAATTATTGAGAAAGCACAAATATAGAGTGTCTTTAATATTGTTTGCATCTATGATAAGCTTATTCCTGACAATAAAAAGCTTCTCAATATTTTGGGGTAATTTTACTTCGGCAGGGTTTAATACTTGAACGTCAAGATACCGGGGACTAATACATGAAGCTAAGATTAAAAAGATGGTTAGGATAAGGGTAAAGGATGAAGTCTTCATATATATTCACATGATTTGTTTGTAACGTTGACTACAAACACCATATACCTTTGATTAATAGCTATATAGTATTGAATATACGTTCAACGACTTATTTATAATCCGGATTATGGGGATTATTTTTCTATTAAGATACCAAAAATGTATAAAATATAAGAACTACCATAATCTGATAGTTCTTATAAATATCTTAGGTATTCATGCCTCCGCAAACATTGATTACCTGACCTGAAACATATGACGAAAGGTCAGATGCCAGGAACAATGAAACATTAGCAACATCTTCAGGCGTGCCACCCCGTTTTAATGGAATTTTGTCAGTCCATCCTTTACGTACTTCTTCAGGTAAAGCTCCAGTCATTTCAGTAATTATGAATCCGGGAGCAATCGCATTGCATCTGATATTTCTTGAACCAAGTTCTTTAGCCACAGATTTACTAAAACCGATAATACCAGCTTTCGAAGCAGCATAATTGGATTGTCCGGCATTACCCGAAACCCCCACCACCGAACTCATATTAATAATGCTGCCTGATTTTTGTTTGAGCATAATCGTTTGAACAGCCTTGGTAAAATTAAATACTGATTTAAGATTCACATTTATCACCAAATCCCATTGCTCTTCGGTCATGCGCATTAATAAGGTATCCCTGGTAATACCGGCGTTATTAACTAGGGCATCGATACGTCCAAAATCTTCTACAATCATTTTTATTACCTCATTTGTATCTAAATAATTCGATGCATTTGAAGCATATCCTTTCGCTTTTACACCAAATGCAGTGAGTTCCTTTTCTAATCTCTGAACATTTTCGTCATATGCGAGATCGGTAAAGGCTATGTTGGCGCCTTCGGCGGCAAAACGCAAAGCAATTGCTTTACCAATACCTCTGGCAGCTCCTGTAATAACAGCTGTTTTTCCTTCGAGTAATTTCATTATATACAATTTTAGTTATGCGCAACAAAAATATAAAGTTTTTGAAAATAAAATCAATCTATGTTTGAGTATACTGCAAAATGTCATAAAAATCAAAGAAATTTTAAAATTGATAAGTTTGGCAGAGATTTTGCATTCTAAGAGATAGAACAACACTAAAACCTTAGGTCATGAAAACAAATATTTTTGCAATAGTGATGTTAATTGCCTCAATAGCAATATATGCACAACCTTCGCGAAGAAGTGAGAATGGAAAAAACGAAAAGGGTCAAAGAGCAAGAAATAGTGCTGACAATAAAGTAGATAATAATAGAAATTCGAATAGACAACAATACGGAGAAATTAAATCGGGAACAAGAGAATCCGAACAAACCAGAGAAAATAAACAGGAAAATAAAAGCGAGGTAAGAAGTTATCAACGAAATAATGACGTTAGTGAACGAAACCGAAATACAGACTATCAATCAACTCAAACAAACCGGAAAAGAGAAACAGAACATAATAATGATAAAAGAGGTAATTTTAACACATCAACGCATGAACATAATGATAGAGAATACAGAGAATCAAGAGAATTAAACCGCTTTGATAGAGATCATTCAAATGTTGTTGAAATACGTCGTCCGGGGACAAGATTTGAAGTAGTTCGTTACCGGCCTAATTACCACCATAACTCGATTGAATACAGAAGAGAACATTACGCATACCGAATCCCCTACAGAAATGAAATAATATGGTCTTTTAATTTATCACACAATTTTGGATTATATTACCCTGAAGTCCGTTTCTGGAGATATCCTATCGGTTACCACATAGCATTTGTTCCGGCTTATAATGCTGAGGATTATATTGGTGAAGTTGTTACTATTTATGGAAAGGTTTTCGATAGCTACTATGCTTATGAAAATGACGAGCTTTATCTATATTTTGGTGATTCTTATCCTTATCAGGACTTTAGTATCGTTATCCCAGGACAGGAAGCAAGAAAATTTACCCGAAATCCGGAGCAATACTTTAATGAACAGCATGTGTCTGTTACCGGATATGTAACAAGATATGGTGATAAACCGGAAATACTGGTGCGTCAGGCAAATCAAATTGATTTATACTAATGAAAAAGAGAATCATAAGCAAATATTCAAATACCTAAATAATTTATTCACGTAAGTACATAAAACACATTGATTGATAATATTTTAATTATATCTATTGTAGAGCGTAGCTGAACCCTACGCTCTTTTTGATGATCAATGGATAATTAATTCTTCCCATTTAGTTGGTTATTTGAATCAGTCACCTCTTTAAGAGGCACACGTTTGCCATTTTTATAAGCCACAACAAAAGCTTTATCTACCTTAATTTCATTCAACAATTTGGCTGCTTCCTCATAATTCTTATAATGCCCTATAAGGTATTTATACCATCCGTCCTCGTGAATTTGCTGCATTTTCATTTTACCATTGTAAATAGTTTCACGCACTCGGGCTTCAGGCATTAGAATTGTATGAGCAGCTATCTGAACACTATAAAAAATAATCATCGAATCGGGTAATTCCTTCACCGGTTCTTTATCTTTCGGTTTTTCAGTGGGTTTTGGAGGTTCAATAGTAGCCAATTCGTTAGGATTGATTTTCGTAGGAAACAAATCTTTTTCAACGTCATCGTCCCATTGATATGCATAATGAACCGGCCAATCACGAAAAATTTGGAGAGCTCTTCCTTCTTTTTTAACTGATATTAATTCTAATGAAATAGCCTCGTAAAAACGATTGTATGCCTTCACGTATTCGTTGATGTAATTTTCGGCAACCCGGCGGTTTAATTGCGCTTTTTCAATATATTTCAGCGCATCTTTCTGAAACTTTTTGGCATTTTCAAGACCTGTGGGAGAATCGTATTTGTGTTTACTCCAAAAATCTACGCAATTCTTATGATACAACTCATATTTTATGGTTATTCCTTCCTCAAATACCTTAGAAGCTTTTACAAGAATCGGATAACCATCTTTGTTATATATTGAATCAATCTTATAATTGGTTACTTTTTCAGGATTATACCTGGTATTTAATTGATTCCACAAATCCATTCCTACCTTAATTAATTCATTGGCTCGTTCCAACTTTTTTTGTTCTGATTTGGTTAATTCAACCGGTATATCCAGATTTTTAGGTAGTTCTTTAGAAAAAAGGCAATTAGTTCCCATTACAAAAGCTGTGATTGTTACTATGTTTTTAATATTTATCATCTGTAAATCAATTATATATTAACTACGTTACCTCTGTCGAATATTTTCATTATAAATTGAGAAATTTCTCAAAATGACACGAATTTATGGATAATGGTTTGAATTTTATATACATCAGCAAAAAGGATTTGAATATTTTGTGTAAAGTGTTGATTTACTGTTATTAAAATAATTTTACAAAATTGTGGATTTTTTTTACTTTTATGTTTGGAGATAATGTTATTGGTGCTATCTTTGCACCGCTTTTAAACAAAAGCCGATCTAGTAGCTCAGCTGGTAGAGCACATCCCTTTTAAGGATGGGGTCCTGGGTTCGAATCCCAGCTGGATCACAGAAACCCTGAAGTATTTACTTCGGGGTTTTTTGTTTCAATAAATCAAGCACTTATATAAAGTAAAGGGGTTTCCAAAATCAATTATAAGGAGTTTGAAAAGGATTTCTTGTAATTTTGTTTTAGAATTGTATTAATATGATAGATTTTCTTTTAAAACAGCCTTATTTATTCGTTTTACCAGTAGCGGTCCTTCATAAATAAACCCAGTATATATCTGTACTAGGGAGGCTCCGGCTTTTAGTTTTTCAATAGCATCTTCAGCATTCATAATTCCTCCTACACCAATAATTGGTAACCTACCATTAGTTTTCTTAAAAATATACCGGATTATTTCGGTAGACCTTTCCCGCAGAGGTTTTCCACTCAACCCGCCATTACCAAACTGTTTTATTTTCTGATCATCTTCTGTTATATTGTAACGACCTGTAGTAGTATTAGTTGCTATTATTCCATCTATTTTGGTATCAGCAACAATTTCCAATACTTCATCAATTTGAGAAAAATTTAAATCGGGTGATATTTTAAGAAGGATAGGTTTGAAATATTGCTTTTTAGCTCTTTCAAGATTCAATGCGTTTAAAATTATCATTAACGAGTCTTTGTCTTGGAGTTTTTGTAAATCTGATATATTTGGACAACTTACGTTAACTACTAAATAATCAACATGTTCATACAACTTATTAAAAGTGAAAATATAATCATTTACGGCTTGGTCATTGGGAGTAGTTGTATTTTTACCAAGGTTTCCTCCTATAATAATTTTTGTTTTTCTGTGCTTTAGATTTGCTAAGATTTCGTCGGCGCCATGGTTGTTAAATCCCATACGATTTATCAGGGCATCGTCCTTAGGAATTCTGAATGATCTGGGTTTAGGATTACCAGTCTGTCCCTTGGGGGTTACAGTTCCTATTTCAATAAAAGCAAAACCTAGATGAGAAAATTCATTATAAAAGGTAGCATCTTTATCAAATCCTGCCGCCAACCCAACCGGATTGCTAAAATAAAGTCCGAAAACAGTACGTTCCAATAAAGGGTTTTTGAGAGTGAGCCATCTTTCGGTAAGTAATGCTATTCCAGGTATTTTAAAAGCAATTTTTATTATCTGTACTACAAAGTGATGAACTTGTTCCGGATCAAACAGAAAAAATATCGGACGGATTATTCGTTTATACATTCAATTTTTCCTACAAAGGTAAAGAAACTTTTATATATTATTTTCCCGGAGTAAACTCATCAAACGTCTTATCTGTATAAAATAGAAGAATTTTTTCAACCTTTCGTGAAGGTATTATTTCGGTAATAATATCGGATTGATTTTTTTTATCACCCTCTGGAGGGGTTAAAATTTCATTGGATTTTTGAAGAGCAGATGCTGGTTGTATTTTATTTGTAAACGGCATTGGTGAGGCAAATAAATCCATTTGCTCAGGTTTTTTGTACATCGATCCAATGCCCATTATCAACCATTCCGAATTAATATTCTTATAGCGGGAAAGTATCTTTTGGATAAATTCGAAGCTAGGATTATTGCGGCCGGACAATATATGGGACACGCTAGATCGCTGAACACCAATTTCATCAGCAAATCGAGTACCGGTAAGGTTTTCATGTGTTAGAAATTTGATAATGCGTTCTTTCATCTTAATTATATAAATTACAAATGTAATAAAACAATTAATTACTTATGTAACTTAATAGATCACATTTGTATATCACATTTGTAATTAGTAGATTTGATGTACATCTTTAAATTATAATTAATAGAATTAGAATTGCAGGGGAATTTGATAGAACAAGTATGTTTGGAATTATGCGATAATTTTGAATTTTAAGATTTATAAGAGCTTATAGAATCAATTTTGCTTTTAAAAATGATGGATATATAAATAAGTAGAATTTAATTTAATAAAAAGCTTTCAATTGCCTGAATAGGCTATTTGATGCCATAGAAATCGTTCTTTTTGGTAATTATATTGGCATTGCATTAATTTACTATATGTATAATTTACATGATATTTTGATATTAATAAAGTATAAGTTCATTATAATAGTTTATAATATTGAATACTAATATTTTAAATGCTGTAAAGCGATGATTATGTAGTATTTTGTTATCAGTTTTTGTTAATTGTCAATTAAATATTAAAGTTGAACTTTATTAAAATCATATATTATATTGATTTATAGATAATAAAATACGAAAACAATAATATTAGATCTTAACTAAACATGTGTTACATATGTAAATTGCCTGTTGCCAAATAATACGAAGTTTATGAGAAGACAAATGTAATTAAGTCGCAAATTAAACAAATGTAATTAGTGATAAATGTAATTGTTTCATTTTAGTATCAAAATACCGTCGATAATAATTTTTTTTGAGGTCAATATTTCAAGTATAAGCTTTTGTATTTTGTTACTGTTGTTAATCGAAAAAATTATATAACATCCATAGGGGTTTTTTAGACATTAGGTGATATTCTTTTACAAATATCATCGCTACGGGATTGTAAATATTGGTTTATTTACATTGTTACAATTATTGGATACTAGTACCGAGCGAAAGGAATGACTCCTATCGGATTTATGGAAATACATTTAAAGGATGAAGATTTGCGCTCCTGAGGCAAAACCTATGGAAATAGGTATGTTATTAATATTCCAAGATTTTTAAAGGAAATTGTGAAATTGATTTATCAGGGGGCTTAGGTTTTGAAAATGAAAGCATCATTACCTCGACTTATTGATAGAGTGGGAATGTAGAGGGAGTTCTGGCTTTAATAACATCGACTCAGCGTTAATATTTCATTATCTTGATACGTGTTTTTTAGGAAATATTTAATGCTTCAAACAACACTTCAACCGGATGTTTAGCAATTTTACCCGTGCCATCTTTAATATGGTGTCTGCAACTTGTGCCGGGAGCTGCAACAATGGAATTTTGTGACGCAGATCTCACTTCAGGGAACAACACCAATTCCCCTATTTTCATCGATAAATCGTAGTGTTCTTTTTCATATCCGAAGGAACCTGCCATACCACAACATCCTGATTTTATTTCGTTTACTATGAAATTAACCGGAAGTGAGAGAATTTTTCGCGTGCATTCACTTGAAATTAAAGCCTTTTGTTGACAATGTCCATGAAAACGGACGTCTTGCATTTTATCTGTGAATTGTTCAGTTCTTATTAAGCCTTTGTCTATTTCTTTCGCCAAAAACTCATCAATAAACAATGAATTTTTTCCCAGAACTTTAGCCTGTTCCCTTAGATTGTCATTCACTAAATCCGGATATTCATCGCGAAAGGTAAGAATGCATGAAGGCTCAATTCCAACCATCGGTTTTTCGGCGGTTACAAAGTCTTTAAATACGGTAACATTATAATTTGCCAAGGCTTTGGCTTTTCTAACAAGCCCTTTTGATAAGAACGCTCTTCCACTTTCTTTATGTGGTATGTAGTCAATAAAATACCCAAGCTTATGTAATAGTTTAATGGCAGTTTTACCAACTTCAACATCGTTGTAATTAGTAAATTCGTCAATAAATAAATATACCTGCTTATCTGTGTTT
Source organism: Bacteroidales bacterium (assembly GCA_025350365.1). Classification (GTDB taxonomy): domain Bacteria; phylum Bacteroidota; class Bacteroidia; order Bacteroidales; family JAAUTT01; genus JAAUTT01. Next base: position 10,398 of record JANXXY010000291.1, read on the forward strand.
TTCAACTGCAAATTAAGTTTTTTGAGATTAACTTTAGTCCATTCTATAAGAGTTTGATTTGCAATTAAAGGCATGGATCTAAATATAGCAAATCCTAACGCTTTTTTAATCAGAAATGAGGTAGCCTTATTCGTTACCAAAACATTATATATGCCCGAAAAATGTGAGACAAATTGATTTATTTGAGATATATAAGCTATAGCCATTGTGCGTATCGGAATGCCATTTGCATCATAATAATGCTGAAGAAATTCAGCTTTTAGCTTCGCAACATCCACGTTTGACGGACATTCACTTTTGCAAGCTTTACATGATAAACAAAGATCCATTATCTCATATATTTCTTTATGGTCAAACGGATTAGTTTTAGTGGATTTAGTCAGAAATTCTCTAAGAATATTTGCTCTTGCTCTTGTGGTATTTTTTTCGTCACGGGTTGCCATAAAACTCGGACACATGGTTCCCCCGATTAAATTTGATTTCCGACAATCTCCTGATCCATTACAGTTTTCAACTGCCCTTATAATACCTTTTTGCACTGAAAAATCAAAATAAGTCTTGATGTCTCTGGTTGCAAGCCCTGGTTCGTATCGCAACTGAGTAGACATTGGGGGAGTATCCACAATTTTACGAGCATTGAAAATATTGTCAGGATCCCATACTCGTTTAATCTCTTTAATTAATTTGTAATTATGTTCGCCTATCATCACAGGTATAAACTCACCGCGTAAACGTCCATCTCCATGCTCTCCACTAAGAGATCCACGGTATTTTTTAACAAGTTTGGCAGTTTCTGAGGCGATAATATGAAATAATTCTACCCCTTTTTTATCTTTTAAATTGATGATAGGGCGCAGATGCAATTCACCCGACCCTACATGGGCATGGTAAACGCAAGTGAGATTATGTTGTTCAAGAATTTGATTAAATTCTCTAATATATGCGGGTAATAATGTTGGACTTACAGCTGTATCTTCAATTACGGAAACTGGTTTAGAATCACCCGGTAAGTTTGATAAAACTCCTAATCCACTTTTTCTAAGCGCCCATACCTTATTAATATCTGCTCCAAATAATATAGGGAAATGGTATCCGTATCCTGCAGATTTTAGTTCTGATACTACCTTTTCATAAATTTCAAGAATTTCTTCTCTGGTTTCTCTGGCAAATTCTGCAATCAGGATGGCTCCAGGATCTCCTTCAACAAAAAAGCGATTTCTTTGCTGTGTGATATTACCTTTTGTACAGTTCAATATTATACTGTCCATAAGTTCAACGGCACCTGGATAATATTTTAGTACTATCAGATTAGCTTCCAGCGCATCTTCTACTGAATTGAGATGGATACAAATTACACATTTCTCTTTTGGAGGAAGTGGCACCAGATTCAATTTAATCTCAGTAATAAACGCCAGAGTTCCTTCCGATCCGGCAATTAATTTGCAGAAATTGAAAGGAATTTCATTATTTGAAAAGGTATGTGTTTCGAGTAATAAATCGATTGCGTATCCGTTATTTCTTCTTTTTAACTGCGGATCAGGAAATTGTGATCGTATTTCCTGTTGATTATACGGATCGGTAAGTGTATTTTTTATGTTCGTATATATTTGTCCCTCCAAATTATCTAAATTACATTTCTTATGAAATTCTTCATCAGATAAGTCTTTAAATACTAATTCACTACCATTGCTTATGAAAGCTGTTACTTCAAGAGTGTGGTCACGGGTGCTTCCGTAAATAATAGAATGTGAGCCGCATGAGTTATTACCCACCATTCCTCCCATCATGCATCGGTTTGATGTGGATGTTTCAGGTCCGAAAAATAATCCCAAAGGTTCAAGAACCTGATTTAATTCGTCCAGAACAACTCCCGGTTGAACTCTAACCCAATGTTCTTCCTTATTAATTTCGAGAATTTCAGTAAAATATTTGGAAATATCAACAACAAGTCCATTTCCAACTACCTGGCCTGCAAGAGAGGTACCAGCTGCTCTAGGAATTAATGACACTTTATTTTCAATTGCAAAAGCAATAAGTTTCCTAATATCATCCTTGTTTTTGGGACGTGCCACGGCTGAAGGAATTTCGCGATAAGCTGAAGCGTCGGTCGCATACAATATTTTAGAAATTTCATCGAAAACTAAATCACCTTGCAAGCTGTTGGCAAGTTTCAGACTTTCTGAAGCATCAATCATATTCATTTTTTGAAAAGAAACAAAGATAAATCAATTGCATCTATTGCAAAATCTAAATTATAAAGTTTTTGTTTTTGAAAGAAAAACAATTGTCCTTGTAATACAAAATGAAAATATAAAAAATGCACATTTATTTAAATAGTTGATAATTAAATTCTTCATC
>JANXXY010000306.1 GCA_025350365.1 Bacteroidales bacterium
ATGCCAGATCATTTGGACAACATAACATTGGAGGACTTTTAATGGCCAACCGAAGCAAACGCAGCTATCAAAACGATGTTGCATATGCAAATGAAGGCCTTGCTTTCCGGGGAACCTATAATTTCAATGAAAAATATTTATTTGAATTGGATGCGGCTTATAATGGTTCTGAAAATTTTGCGAAAGGGAGACGTTATGGCTTTTTTCCTGCTGTATCAGCAGGTTGGGTATTGAGCAAAGAAAGTTTTCTACAATCCAACTCATTTGTTAATTACCTGAAATTAAGAGGGTCCTATGGCTTAGTAGGTAGTGATCAATTGCCCGGCGATCGTTTTGGATACCTGCAGTTTTTTAATACAAACAACGACAACTATAATTTGGGTATGGATTTAAATTCGTCTACTGCAGCAAATATATATGAGGGCAATTTAGCAAATACCAAACTAACATGGGAAAAATCAAGAAAAACAAATCTTGGAATTGAAACTAAAATACTCAATAATAAGTTAAGCATTACAGCCGATGTTTTTTACGAATATAGATATGACATTCTCACACAACCGGGTGAAAATGGATCCAAAAATTTTTCCGCAATTGTAGGAAAGAATTCACCTCAATTAAATCTCGGATCAGTTGAAAACAAAGGGATTGACTTTGAAATAGGATGGAGCGCTAAAATAGGAAAAAAAATCAGCTATTATATCAAGCCTAATTTCTCTTTTGCTCGCAACAAAATTTTGAACTTAAATGAAGTTGACCGAATAGCGCCGGATGGCAAACCGGTTCCTTATGCAAACAGAACAGGTAAACGTATTGGTGAGCAGTTTGTATATCAGTTTGATCATTTTGTGAACGATCAAACTGAAGCAAATGCACTAAATGCTTCTAATTATCAAAAATGGGGCAGTGTCATTCCTGGCGATGTTGTTTACAAGGACATCAATGGCGATGGTCAAATTACCGATCAGGAGGATCGAATTGCGATGGGAAATCCTCGTATTCCTGAAATTCAATTTGGATTACCTCTTGGAATTTCATATAATGGAATTGATTTCAGTGTTCTTTTCCAGGGAGCCACACATACCAGTTTATTATTAACAGATGCTGCTGCCTGGGACTTCCCCATGTACGGTCAGGATATTATTGGGCGGGTCAAAAAAATTCACTTAAACAGATGGACTCCTGAAACGGCAGCAACAGCTACTTATCCAGCTTTGCATTACGGAAAATATGACAATAATAAGAACAGTAGTAGCTCACTTTTCCTAAAGGACGGATCTTACGTACGTCTTAAAACTATCGAACTTGGATACACCATATCTGAAAAAATCATGAAAAAGGTTGGACTTAACTCTGCTCGAATTTATGTTCAGGGCTTGAATCTTTATACATGGGATAAATTGAAAGACTATGACGTCGATCCTGAAACCAGCACTGGCGGTGACTGGTATCCCATTCAACGTGTTTATAATATTGGTATTGACGTAACGTTTTAATAAATTATCACATGAAGACAAAAAAATATTTTCACCTAGCAATTTTGCTCACTATATTCATTTTTACATTTTCCTGCAAGAATGATTTTCTTGAAAGAGCCCCTGATGATAAAATTAATGAAGAAACCGTATTCTCCAATTGGGATAAAGTTAATGCCCTCTGCAACCGCTTATATAATGATTTAAGGTCTCGGGACAGAGGTATTGTAACGCTTCAACATTTCTCTTTATCGGGTATCACCGATGAATGTAAAGGGACAACCGTCGAAGGTGCAATTCCAGACCAATTTAACTTCGGCAGCTTTGGCCCATCTATCGGTATGCCTAGCGGAGCTAATGGTATATATTGGAACGATATATATTCGGGCATCAGACAATGCAATGTTTTTCTGGCTGGAGTCAAAAAATATAATTCACCTGACAACCCTGTTGATCCTGGCGATTTAAAAAATCGAATCGCAGAAGCCCACTTTTTAAGAGCATATTATCATTTCCTTGCAACTCGTTTTTACGGCGATATCGCTTACTTGGATTATGTTCCTGATGTAAATGGTGATCTGGCATTTAAACAACAATCCTGGCCTGATATGCTTACCAAATTATTAGAAGATCTTCAATTTGCAATCGATGAACTCCCTGTCAAATTTCGTGATACGGAATATGGTCGTGCAGATAAAGGTACGGCCCTGGCATTGAAAGCGATTGTTTTGTATATGAATGCCAGCCCCATGTACAATGGAGGTATTTTGCCAGGAAACGACTCTCGCATTGGAAAGGAGCAATATAGTACATATAGTGTCGAAAAATGGAAATTGGCAGCTGATGCAGCAAAGGAGGTTATGGATCTTCAATATAATGGAGTTCCTCGTTTTAGTCTTTATACCGGCAATTCCAACAATTTCCAGGCTGAAAGTAACAATAAAGTATATGCCCGAATAAAACAGATCTATATTGATAATTATTCCATCCAAAATGAATTTGTTTTTGTTCTTTCCAAAAA
>JANXXY010000344.1 GCA_025350365.1 Bacteroidales bacterium
CTAAAAACTAACATAAACGTTTGTCATTCTTCGGAGTTGCAAAAAAAAATAATATATAATTTAAATTAATAACCCAAATCAATCACCATTTGTTCATTTAATTTTTGGGTAAGGTGAATGTAAACTTGCTTCCTTCACCCAATTGGCTTTCCACCCATATCTTCCCGCCTTGTCTTTCAATAAATTCCTTGCACAATAATAATCCCAAACCAGTTCCTTTTTCGTTTGATGTCCCCAAGGAAGTATATTTCATATCCAAAAGAAAGAGTTTCGAAATATCTTGAGGTGATATTCCAACACCGTTATCAACAACGGTAATTGTAATAAAATTTTCAACTTCTTTTGCTAAGATGTCCACTTTTCCGTTCGGGTGGGTAAATTTTATTGCATTAGAAAGCAGGTTGCGGAGAACAATTTTGGTCCAATTGGAATCGGCATTAACTTTTATTGTCTCATCTACCATAATTTTAACAATAATTCCTTTATTCATTGCCTGACCTTCCACTGAATTTGCAGTTTCGTGCACCAGTTGCGAAAGGTAAAACAAAGTAGGCGAAGCAGTTATTTTTCCTGTTTGGGAACGACCCAGGTTTAATAAATTTTCAAGTAGATCAAGAGCAAATCGTGCCGAAGAGTTTACTAATTGGAAAATTTTAAGTATTTCTTCCGGTGCGTAATTGGTAAAATTTTCGATCACGATATCTGTTAGACCTGCAACGGAACCAAAAGGACTTTTCAGATCGTGCGAAATAATGGATAGAATCTTGTCTTTTGATTGAATCTGATCTTTTAATTGATTTTTAGCCTGTTTTTGTTTTGTTATATCTAATTTAATAGCTACATAATTGATAATCTCCTCGTTGTCATCCTTTATCGGGGCTATATTTGCCTGTTCCCAATAATAATCTCCATTTTTTTTTCGGTTATAGAATTCACCCCGCCAGACTTTCCCTGATGAAATACATTTCCAAAGGTTTTGATAAAATTCAGTGGGATGGATGCCCGATTTTAAAATACCCATACTTACACCTGACACTTCAGATAATTCATAGCCGGTAATCTTTTCAAATTGAGGATTTGCGTATTCAATGATCCCGTTTTTGTCTGTAATTACAATGATGGCCGGACTATTCTCCAGTGCGGACGTGAATATTTTATTCTCTTTCTTTAGTGATTGATTCTCTTTCTCAACAATTAAAATTCTGTTTTGCAGTTCTTCGTTTCCTTTTACATCCGACATAAGCTGTAACTAAATAATCTTAAATTTACAAAATATTTGGAATTACATCGAAAATATTTGAGTGATTATTGTGCGAAATAGTTTAATGTCATAAAGTTAAGATTTTATATTAATTATTACATAATATTGTTAATCTTGACGATAAATATATTAATTTTCTGTTTCTGTTTTTGTATTTTGAGGTTGAGGATTAGTTATTAAGATGATATACCTTTTATTCGTTAATTTAAAGAATTTATTAGCTATGCATTTGGCAATTAGCTTAATAATTTCAATTGTTTCGGGTGATAATCTTAACAAATACGTTTAAAATGAAAATTAATTTTGAAAAAATACTAATCGACTCTGAAAATGAATGTAATTATTCTCTTCACCAAGTTCGAATAATAATTTTAGCAGGGATTTTCATGTATTCAATATTTGGAATATTAGATTTTTTCATGCTACCTCAAACTTATAAAATTGCATGGATTTTACGATATTGTATTGTTACGCCAATATCTATATTATTTTATATACTCACCTATGTTAAAAGATTTCAGAAACATAGTAAGTTTTTAACAATGTTAATAGCAATATTTGCCCAATTAGGCATTGGATGCATGATTTACTATTCAAAGCCAAATGAAGGGGCTTATTTTGGATATTTTGCCGGCTTAATGATTGTCAATTTATGGGCTGTAACAATGCTTAAGCTTTCTATTTTAGAAATTGTTATTATATCATCCAATTCCGTAATTATTTATAACATATTGGCATTTGAAGTCCAAAAACTAAATCAATATTCTACAGATTCATTGCAGTTTGCCTATCTTATTAATAATAACTTTTTTTTAATATCAACTGCATTTTTGGCAATTGTGGGTTCATTTCAACTAAATATCTATAAAAAGAAGATGCTCGCACATAATCGAAT
>JANXXY010000407.1 GCA_025350365.1 Bacteroidales bacterium
ATCGCAATGGACTCCAATTGGCAGAGTAGTAATTACCTTACCGGTTTCAGCATCTGTTACAACCATTAATTTATTGCCACAAACACTGAATAACCTGTGATTTTGATTGTCTAAAGCCAATCCGCTTGGCTCTTCGCCAGGGGCTATCGACCAGTGTTGTTCAACTTTTAGAGTCGATGAATTAATCACATTTATAACGCTCTTGTCTTCGATATTTACATAAACTTTCCCCTTATCATCAGTTGCCGAAAATTCAGGTTTCCCATCAAGAGGTATGGTGGCCAATACTTTGTTTTGCTTGGCATCAATCACAGTTGAATTGCTGCTTCCACCGTTGAATGTAAATACCTTTTTAGAAAAAGGGTCATATAAGATCGCATCAGGGTTTCGTGCGTTTATTTTTATTTTTGTAATAACTTCAAAAGTTTTGAGATTGAAAACAGTTACAGACGAATCACCTCCATTGCTCGTGAAGCCCTTATTAAGGTCGTTAGCGATGGCAATTCCATGAATACCTTTTGTGTCGGGTATGGTTCCCAGCAATTTTCCGGTTTTCATATTTATGGCTTGTGCAACGGCACCATGTGACACAAATAATGTACCATTCACTTCATCAACATTTAGGTAGTCCCATCCACCTTCGCCTTCGACATGAATTTTATTTACAATTTTGTAGTTCGATTGAGCCATTATTGCAGTACCGTTAATAATAATAATAATAGCTACAAAGCCAATTGTTAAAATTGTTTTTTTCATAATTTAAAAGAATAAAGATTAATTTGGAAAAAAATTAAAGTAGCATGAAAGATACCAGGTAATTCTGTATAAAATTAGTAGAATGTTGGTATAAAATAAAATTTAATGGATTTTAGTGTATTAAGTTAACTCTGGATTGCCACAGAAAACGGTGTCCGTTATTTTGATGGAATGTGCTTTGTAACTTCTATAGCCACCGTTAACCGCGTTTAAGTTCGCTCCCTGAAGTAGTGGATCAAGGGTAAGGATCTCCGAAGTCAGGGTAAACGAGCCAATGGGGTTAAGGTAATGCTATCCGATGAGCAAAAGATTTATCTGCCCCATCATCAAAAAAGGTTGGCAGGTTTTTTTCTTCGCTTAATTTTAACCATAGTCGGAGTCTAACTGCGCAAAAAATAAGCGCGACAAGCGTAGGAATTCAACCTTTTTTTTAAGCCCCGGTGAGGTAAGATCACGCTTAAAAAAAGGTATTCTAATAGGTCACCTTTAGGATGTTTATTTTTGAATTACTTTAACAATATAAAAACAAAAAACCGCTTAAACTGTGACATTTAAGCGGTTTTGAATGAGTTTGAAACTCGTTTGGCGGAGAGCGAGGGATTCGAACCCCCGGAACCCGTAAAGGTTCAACGGTTTTCAAGACCGCCGCGTTCGACCACTCTGCCAGCTCTCCGGCGACAAAAGTATGATTATTTTTTATATTTGAAACACCCGCTTGATTAAATATTGAAAAATCTCCTTATGTGCAGGTATATTGTATTTTACCGTTTGTCAAATAATACTACACTTTGATAATGTTTTTTATCATTTTGATTTACTAACATTTGCTAAACATCATAAAAACTCTATATTTGTGATAGAAAATATATATGTTCAATATTTTACTAACTCTAAAATTTTAATTATTATGAACAAAGCTGATTTAATCGATGCCATTGCTGTTGAATCGAAATTAACCAAAACTGATTCAAAAAAAGCTCTTGATGCCTACATTAAAGCTACTACCGCAGCATTAAAAACTGGTAGCCGTGTTGCCTTAGTGGGTTTTGGTTCGTTTGGTGTTGTAAAACGCAATGCCAGAACAGGGCGCAATCCCCAAACCGGCAAACCAATCAACATTAAAGCGAAGAATGTTGTGAAGTTTAAAGCTGGCTCTGATCTTTTGGGTGGAGTTCAATAATGTTTTAGATTAAATAGGGAAGGGTACAAAGGGCTCCCTTCCCTATTTACTTTTTGTTATGATTACAACTAAACTCATCAGTTTTCTTTCAAATTTTGTGTCGGAAAGGCGACTTTCAGTGATAGATAAAGTGATTGAAAATCGCACAAAGTATGTAACTGTATTACTTGAAGATATAAGCCATGCTCAAAACGCAAATGCAGTTCTTCGTACCTGCGAGTGTCTGGGACTGCGGGATATTCATATCATTGAAAATCTAAACCAATACTATTACAGCAAAGGAGTGGCCATGGGTGCAGGAAAATGGGTCAATCTTCATAAATACAATAAGAGCGAAAATAATTCCCTCGAAGCGATTACTACACTAAAGGCTGACGGCTATCGTATTGTGGCAACTTCGCCTGGTGAAAATTGCATTCATCTGAAGGATTTTGATGTCACCAAAGGAAAATTTGCTATCGTGCTTGGAACTGAGCAGGAAGGAATTAGTGAAATTATCCGGCAAAATGCCGATGAATTAATCACTATCCCTATGTACGGTTTTACCGAAAGTTATAATTTATCCGTTTCCAATGCAATTATTCTTTATCAATTAATTGAAAAATTGAGGTTTTCAGATGTTAAATGGCAACTGTCTGACGCCGAAAAATCAGAAATAAAACTTGAATGGCTTAAGTTAGCAGTAAAGAGATCCGATTTGTTGGTTCAGGAATTTAATCAAGCCTGTCCGGATTAATTAGAACCGTTTTTTATCATTATTTTAAAGATAATTAGATTCAAGTGATATTAAATTTATTTAAACTATTCCTCAGTTACGAAAAATAATTTATCTTTGACAAAATCAACAATGAAAATGATTAATCAGTTTTATTGTTAGATGAAAACAAAGAAAAAGCATGAACTGTATTATTATTGACGACGACAAACTTTCCTGCAGAGTTATTGAAGAGTTAATCGGAAGAACAGAATCTCTAACATTGCTACATACCTTTAGTAATGCGGTAGATGCAATTAATGCCCTGAAAGTTGAAGAAGAAATCGATTTAATATTTCTCGACATTGAGATGCCGGAAATGAGTGGCTTGGATTTTATGGATACATTAATTAACGCTCCTCAGATAGTTATTGTATCTTCTAAAGAAAAATATGCTCTTGACGCTTTTGAATATGATGTAACTGATTATCTGTTAAAACCGATTCAATACAGCCGTTTTTATAAGGCCGTTAATAAAGCGTTGATTCGATACAACAAAGGCAAACTCGATACCAAGGGCGATGAAATTTTTATTAAGCACAATTCTTCGTTGGTTCGCCTAAAATATACCGACATTCTTTGGGTTGAAGCTTTAGAAAATTATGTTATAGTAAATACTTTTAACGAAAAGTTTACCATACATTTTACAATGAAAGCCATTGAAATGAAGCTGCCTTCCTCAAAATTTTCCAGGGTGCATCGTTCGTTTATAGTGAATACCAGTAGTATTAACGTTATTGAAGATAACGCTATTATGATAAAGACGCACGACGGAGCCAAATCTATTCCAATTGGTAAATCGTACAAGGAAAAATTAATGGGAGATATTAACCTTATTGTTAAATAGGTTGTTTATTGAAACAACAAAATTCTCTCATGCATTTTGCTAAGCTTTTTATAGCGATACTGTTTCTTCATTCAGCGGTGGTTTTTTCGCAGAGTGAAGTTTTTTTACGTTTAGACAAATCCGAAGACTCAATTTCATTTATTTTAAAAAAAGCTGTATCGGCACCATCAAATGCTGAGAAGTTAGCATATAACGATTCTCTTTCAACGATGCTAAACAGAATTCTAACTGCCGAACAATCGTTCGATTATCCATTCGATTCTTTAAAAAAAGTTGGTAAAATATACTCTCCCGATCGTTCTTTCAGAATTATAAACTGGAATATGCCATTAACCGATGGAACCTATCAATATCGGGGTTATATTCAAGTGTTGAATTTCAAAACAAAAAAGCTAAAAGTGTTTGAACTTAAGGACTATTCGGAGCAGGTAATAAACCCCGAAAATTCTGTTCTAAGCGCAGGCAAATGGTATGGTGTTCTGTATTATAAAATTTTGAAAAACGTGGTCGATAACCGCACATACTATACCATGCTTGGTTTAAGATACAATAGTTTGTTTATTACCCAAAAAGTTATCGAAGTGCTCTATTTCGATGAAAGGGGTAATCCGGTTTTTGGTGCGCCAATTTTTCAGGCAGACAATAAAATTAAACACCGCGTAATTTATAATTTTTCGGCCAGGGTTGGTATGAGTTTGAAATATAACGAAGAACTTAAAATGATTGTTTGTGATCACCTTGCACCCAGTGAATCCAAGTATACCGGTCAATATGAATATTACGGCCCCGATTTCTCATTTGACGGCTACGAGTTTACAAAAGGGAAATGGGTACTAAAAACTGATCTTAATCTGAAAAACCCTAATCCTTCGCGCCCTCCAACAATTAATCATCCACCCGATCATAACCGCAGAGTTAACCCAGCCAATCGCTGACGAATTGTCAGTTGGTTTCTATTGGCATACCCTTTGATTAGGCATTCCGTTAAGTATTGTATAACATTAAATTTACGGAACATGCAGAAAGGTCAAATAGGAGTTAGCACAGAGAACATATTCCCGATTATCAAAAAATTTCTTTATTCGGATCACGAGATATTTTTACGCGAACTTATTTCAAATAGTATTGATGCCACACAGAAGCTTAAAGCTCTTGCTTCGGTTGGTGAATTTAAAGGTGAGCTTGGCGATTTAACTATTCGCGTTAGTCTCGACAAAAAAAATAAGACCCTTACCATTTCCGATCGAGGTATTGGGATGACAGAGGAGGAGGTAGAAAAGTACATCAACCAGATTGCTTTTTCGAGTGCCGGAGAGTTTCTCGATAAATATAAAAATCAGCTAAGTTCAATCATAGGTCATTTTGGATTGGGCTTTTATTCGGCGTTTATGGTTTCCGAAAAGGTAGAAATTATCACCAAATCTCACAAAGATGGTTCAAAAGCTGTTAAGTGGAGCTGCGATGGTAGCCCTGAATATAATCTGGAGGAAACAACTAAAGAGGATCGGGGAACCGATATCATTCTTTATATTGAAAAGGAATCGGATGAATTTTCAGAAGAATCCCGCATTAGCGAATTGTTAAAGAAATATTGTCGTTTTCTTCCTGTGGATATTGCTTTTGGCAAGAAAAAGGAATGGAAAGACGGAAAAGACGTAGAGACCGACGAGGATAATATCATTAATGACTCAAAACCTCTATGGACAAGGAAACCATCTGAACTGAAAGACGAAGATTATAAGAAGTTTTATCGCGATTTATATCCGATGGCTGAGGAGCCAATGTTTTATATCCATCTGAATGTTGATTATCCTTTCAACCTTACCGGAATAATGTATTTTCCGAAGATTAAGAACAATATCGAAATTCAGAAAAATAAAATTCAACTCTATTGCAATCAGGTTTTTGTAACTGATTCAGTAGAAGGTATTGTTCCCGATTTTCTTACATTGCTTCATGGTGTAATTGATTCTCCCGATATTCCCCTGAATGTATCACGTAGCTATTTGCAGAGCGATTCGAACGTAAAAAAGATTTCGAGCCATATCACCAAAAAGGTGGCCGATCGTCTCGAAGAAATTTTTAAGAATGACCGTTCCGAATACGAGAAGAAATGGGATGGCCTTAAGATGTTTATTGTTTACGGTATGATTACCGAAGAAAAATTCTACGAACGTGCCGAGAAATTTGCTCTCTTAAAAAATACTGATGGTCTGTACTTCACATTTGAAGAATATCAAAAACTCATCAAAGAAAATCAGACAGATAAAAATAAGTCGCTCATTTATCTTTATTCGACCAACCCTGTCGATCAGCATAGCTTTATTGAAACAGCCAAGGCTAAGGGGTATGATGTGTTGGTGCTTGACGGACAGTTGGATGCACACTTTATCAATCACCTCGAAAGCAAACTGAAAGATACCAGATTTACTCGTGTAGATGCTGATGTGGTTAATCGTTTGATTGAGAAGGACGATCTTCCAACCACGAAACTGTCGGCAGATCAACAGGAAGATTTCCGCCCACTAGTAAAAGCATTGCTTCCCGAAAAGGCGAATTTCTTTGTTCAGTTTGAAGGTTTGTCGGTAACTGCACAGCCAATGATTATTACCCAAAGTGAATTTATGCGCCGTATGAAAGATATGTCGGCCATGGGTGGAGGCGGTGGAATGAATTTCTACGGAGAATTGCCTGATAGTTATAACCTTGTGGTTAATACAGACCATCCACTTATCAACCAGATTATCGATAAGAAGGACAAGGAGCTTGACGCTGAATTGAAAAAAATCAAAGAAGAATTAAAACCCTTAGAAACAGATCTTTCGGAAGTCGAAAAAGAGGTAAAAGGTAAGAAAGACGAAGACATAAGCGTAGAACAAAAGGAACGCAAATCGTCGCTCGAAAAGAAAACTGAAGATATGAAAGCGAAACGCGAAGAGGTTTTGAAAGTCTACGGGAAAAATCAGCCATTGGTAAAACAACTGGTCGATTTGGCGTTGTTGTCGAATAACCTACTTAAAGGCGAGGAACTTACCCGTTTTATAAAGAGAAGTGTTGAAATGATGAATAAATAAATATATAAGACCTGCCAAGTTTTAAAAACCTGGCAGGTTTAAAACTCAAGTTTTAGTACCCTTTTGTTTTATTCCACAACCTATCGCCTTTGTAAAGTCGGGCTTTGGTGTATTTCCTGCAAGCAATGCCTAGATGGCATTTGCAAGATAAGGGTTGGTAACTTTGGCAGGTCTTCATAATTATCATCGATGGCGCCAATGTATCTCACAAAAATATCGTTGCCCTTTTTTTCGAGTAAAAACACATGTGGAGTTTTTTGAGCGCCATAGTTGCGTAAAACACTTTGGTCTTCGTCAGCTAAATACGGAAAAGTATACCCTTTTTCCTTTGCCCTCACAACCATTTGATCATACGAATCCTGCGGTTCCGCCACTCCATCATTTGAGCTTATAGCAACTACCGGATAACCCATGGTTTTAAAGTCTTTATCAATCCCGATAATCCTATCCTGGTAAGCTTTGGCATAAGGGCAATGATTACAAGTGAAAATAACTACGAACCCTTTTGCTTTGGGAAAATCTTTTAAGGAAACATATTTCCCATCCACATTTTTAAGTTTAAAATCTGAGACTTTGTCTCCTCCTTTGTATCCCTGCGAATATGTTGTAACAGATAAAAGCAAGGAAATTCCAACCAATAAAATAGCTCTTTTCATGGTGCTTTAATTTTAGAGTTAATAATTGAATCCAATTCCCCAAATTCAAAAGGATGCTCATAAGATTCCCTGAACCCAAGCCCATATATCAAACTGAATGGTATGGCACCTTCCCATTTA
>JANXXY010000430.1 GCA_025350365.1 Bacteroidales bacterium
TTTCGATGAATTTTTGGGGATTCACTCCCAAGTTTTTCAGTCAGCTTGAAACTCATTTCCAACAGTTCATTAAGGAGAATTATAATAACCCAAAGGCCGAATTCTTCCTTCCTTTTGTTGTGGATGAACTAATCAAAACCAAGAAGGCTACTGTAAATGTGCTTCGCAGCGCCGACAAATGGTTTGGGGTTACCTATAAGAATGATAAGCCTTTAGTAGTAGCCCGAATTAAGCAATTGATTGAATCGGGTGCATATCCTCAAAACCTTTGGAAATAATCCCAACTTTTTAACCAATTTTTAAAATTTCATGTGAACAGAAATTATTTATTCTGTTTGGCTATTTCAAGAGCCTTTGTAGTTGTGTAATATTTCGCAATCATATTAGGAACCTCCCATTCAGGTAATTTTCCTTCTACCAGATATTTGAGGTATGTTTGAGTAACCCGGGCAAAATGAGCTTCGTGGCCAACTTTGTATGAATTAGGAACAACAACTTCCCAGGAAGTCAACAATTTTTTCAATTCAACTCCCGGATAATTTTGCTGTATTTTTTTTATATTTTCTGATAGAGTTTTTGTAAACAATGCAATGTCGGCTTCGGCAAGTGGCTCAATGTAAAGCGTTGGTTTATAAGCCTGTTCAGCCTCTTGGCGAATTATGAGGTTACATTTTGTACCCCTCATAATCGAAAAATGAGTATCTCCGCCACCCTCAGGTGCTTTATAATTCCAAATCACCGAAACTTTAGCGTGCACCCCTTTAATTTTGTAATTGATTTCGCCATTGGCATAAACATTCAGGATGGTGTCTTGCAGATCCTTCTTCAGGTAATCGGGATAATCTGAAAGATTGGTTACAGCATTAAATTCAGTAGGGGTAATTTTTGTAGGCCAGCGTTTTGCAGTAACCACCTCGATGTCCTTCTTATAATCCAATATCTGATTTGGAAAACATTCCCATTGAACTAAATCCACAAGATGAGTAGTAACATCTACAATCCCTTCACCTTGTTGAGTTACATCGAAGAACCAGGCAGGACGCTTTAAAGCAGAACCGGATACAAATTTGAAATAATTGTGCACGCTTTCTTTAGTTACGGAGGGGTTTTCAAGACTTCCCGTTTCAAGAGTTCCAAAAACTTCGGGCAATAAGGAAAATTCCTTTTGAAGTAAGGTGCTTATCTCATTTCGTTCCGTCATAATATCGTAAAGCAAAACTCCCTTTTTCTTTGCCGATTCAAAAGCTTGTTTTAAAAGTTCGAAATTGTTAGCGTCAATAGCCATTGGCTTATCAGCTAATACATTAATATTCGCCTCAATGCTTGCCTTTATATATTCCATCTTTTTTTGGTTATTACCGGCTATCATCACCACATTTCCCGGTTTGTCCTTCAGCATTTTTTCGAAGAAATCGGGACCGGTGTAAACTTTTTCATTCCATCGGGTTGAATTTTCCGAACGGTTGTTATATCCATCAATACGTTTCAAATGTTCATTTACATCATCACCTTCGGGAGCATAAACATAAACGTTTGAATCTACCTGCGAATACATGCTTTTTTGAACAAGTGCTGCATGGAAATGCCCCGGATCAAGCGTCATAATTTTAACTTCACCTTTGGCCCCGGTAAATTTCGGATTATTAGACGAACAGGAAATCATGACTAGAATAGTTAATAAGCAAACAATTGATTGAATAGTAATGGATTTTACAGGTCTCATTTTTGCGATTTTTATATAGTCGTTAAAATGCAAATTTTGAAAAAATTTCCCGGAAACGCAAACGATTACGCATGTTGGGTTGCTTCAAAATGAATTATTCCTATTTTTTAAAACCCGGCAATTTAATAATATCATACTTCCCTACTACCATTACCAACATCCCGAGAATGGTAATAATGCCTCCGGCAATTTGCAAGGCTAACGGAAGAAGTCCAAAGTATAAATAAGTACTGATGATTACAAATATGCCATTGGTATTTTGTATCAGGCTGGCTTTTGAAACTTCAATAAAACGATATGAATTGTATTGTAAAATGGCACCCAGAAAGGGCCCGAACAGCGATCCGAGAGCAATATTAACAAAAGCTTTGGTGGTAACATGATATGTTGCGCCAGAGAAAAATAGTGCGATAGTATAAAAAAGGAAAATAAACACTACTCTGTTAAGTGAAAGGAGATAAGGATCGATATTTTTGATGTTTTTCTTGGCAATCACAAGGGCGATAGCTATCAGTAAACACGATAATATCATTAGATTAGCTCCTTGTACCAGAAGTTCGTCGAACGAAAATGTTCCTGAGTAACTTAGCATAAATGCTCCTGAAAGTAAAATTACAATTCCAACAATTTCAAGTGTCTTGAACCGCTCATTAAGTATTGGAATGCTTATTAAAGTAACAAATACAGGTGTTGTATTTACCAGAAATGAGGCAATAGCCGGGTTTTCAATCTGCTTAATTGCCATAAAAAAAGTTACCGTGCCTAATAGTTCGAAAAATCCTATGATTGTTAATGCTTTGTAAACTTTTTTTTGATATGTTTTTAAAAGTTTGTATTTTCCTGTTGACATTACCAGGGTTACATTGTAAAACAGGGCCATCATAAACCAATAAAAGCCAAATGTAAAAATGGGTGTTACCAATAATGCCGCTTTACTGAATATATATACGTTGGATACTGACAACGCTGCTAATCCCGCAAACAAAAAGCCCGTAAAGGATTTTTGATGTACTATACCGGAAATTTTCATAAAATTCCAAAATTAGGAAATCTTGAGTTATAGTAGTCATCATGTTGGTCAAAATCACTAATTTAATTTTATGAGAGCATTTTTAGTAAAAAAAACGGACAACGAATAGAATTTTTTATTTACTTGGAGGCTGTTTTATAACATACATTAACGACCAACAAAATATCTATATTTTTAAGTTTACACTTATGAAGAATCTTTCGTATGCTCATGGAATTAGCGACATACCACTAAAGGGTGAAACAATAGGTAACAACCTTCGTGCTACCATTGAAAAATATGGAGAGTGCGAAGCTCTGGTGGTTGTTTCGCAGGATTACCGGGCAACCTATCAGGAATTGTGGATTCAGGTGGAAGAAGTTGCCAAGGGGTTATTAGCTTACGGTATTAAAAAAGGCGACAGGGTTGGTATATGGGCTCCCAACCGTTTCGAATGGGTGTTGGTTCAGTTTGCTACTGCACGCATTGGCGCTATCATGGTTAACATTAACCCTGCCTACAAAGGGTCGGCATTGAAATATGCATTGGAGCAAAGTCAGATAACCCTGCTTATAGCCGCCAATTATTTCCGTAAAACCGATTACGTTGAAATTCTAAACCATGTTCGTCCAGAGTGTAAATTTCCGAAACGAACGGTGATCATCGAAAAAGATTGGGAGAAAATGATTTTTGCCGGAAAAAAGATTTCCGATGATGCTCTGGCGGAACGAGAGAGTGAATTGCAGTTCGACGATCCTATCAATATCCAGTATACTTCGGGCACAACGGGATCCCCAAAAGGAGCCACACTTTCTCATCACAACATTCTTAATAACGGATTTTTTATTGGCGAGCGTCTTTATTATACCGAAAAAGACCGCGTTTGTATTCCCGTTCCTTTTTATCATTGTTTTGGAATGGTGTTGGCAAACATGGCCTGTGTAACACATGGATCGTGCATGGTTATTCCCGGCGAAGTTTTTGATCCCGACCAGGTGATGAAGACTGTTCAATCCGAGAAATGCACCTCGTTGTACGGTGTTCCTACCATGTTTATTGCCGAATTGGAACATCCAAATTTTTCCAATTACGATTTTTCGTCATTACGCACAGGCATTATGGCTGGATCGCCATGCCCCATTGATACCATGAAGCAGGTACTTACAAAAATGAATATGACAGAGGTTACTGTTTGCTATGGAATGACCGAGACATCACCCGTATCAACACAAAGCGATTGCAACGATCCTATTCAGAAAAGGGTTTCTACCGTTGGTAAAGTGCATCCTCATATTGAAATAAAAATTATTAATCCTGAAAATGGACACATTGTAGCTCATGGCGAAAAGGGAGAAATCTGCACGCGAGGCTACTCAGTGATGTCGGGCTACTGGGACATGCCCGAAGAAACCTCCAAAGTACTTGACAAAAATGGTTGGATGCATACAGGCGATCTTGGGGTGATGGACGATGAGGGTTATGTAAAAATCGTTGGCCGGATAAAAGACACCATCATCCGCGGAGGCGAAAATATTGCTCCCCGCGAAGTAGAAGAATTCCTTATTCAGCATGAGGCTATTGCCGATGTGCAGGTAATTGGTGTACCCGACCTTAGGTATGGAGAAGAAGTGATGGCGTGGGTGAAACTTCGCGATGGATTCGAAGTATCTCCTGAGGAATTACGCGAATATTGTAAAGGCCAGATATCCACCTTTAAAATCCCTAAATACTGGAAGTTTACCATCGAATTTCCAATGACAGTTTCCGGAAAAATCCGTAAGATAGAAATGAGGGAAGTATCCATTATAGAACTAGGATTGGAAGAAGCCGCCAAAATTTTAACGGCCTGATACCATATTCTTATCTCAATTCTGAGTAATTTTACCCTCACATGGAAAAGAATTGGAGAATAAGAAAACAAGGCGACCCTGATGTTATTGAAAAGTTATCGGAGGTTTTGGGTGTCAATAAGGTTTTAGCTAATCTGCTGGCACAACGTAATATTTCAACATACGATCAGGCCAAATCATTTTTTCGACCTGAACTTGATCAATTGCACGATCCATTTCTTATGAAGGATATGGATAAAGCCATTGACCGCATTAACCTGGCTCTCTCTAATAACGAGAAAATTCTGATATATGGCGATTATGATGTCGACGGAACGACATCGGTTGCCCTCGTTTATTCTTTTTTTCGAAAATATAGTCCAAATCTGGCGTATTATATTCCAAACCGTTACCATGAAGGGTATGGTATTTCTATTAAAGGTATTGATTTTGCCTTTGAAAATGGCTTTACCCTAATTATTGCACTCGATTGTGGTATTAAAGCAGTTGATAAGGTTGAATATGCCAATAGTTTCAATATTGATTTCATTATTTGCGATCATCATTATCCAGGCGATACTATCCCCGATGCATCCGCGGTACTTGATCCCAAACGACACGACTGCAATTATCCGTTTAAAGAACTCTCTGGTTGCGGTGTTGGCTATAAATTGTTACAGGGTTTTTCCATTCAAAACCAAATACCACTCACCGAATTGGAAGTACATCTTGATTTGGTGGCTGTGAGCATTGCGTCAGACATTGTTCCCATCAATGGTGAAAATAGAATATTGTCCTATTTCGGGTTGAAAAAACTGAGTGAATCACCTTGCAATGGCTTGAAATCGATTATCAAAATTGCAGGCATTGAGAATAAAGAAATAACCATTGATGACATTGTGTTTAAAATTGGCCCGCGTATAAATGCTGCGGGGCGAATAGAATCGGGCGACAAAGCGGTTGCCTTACTGATAGCCGAAGATGAGTTACTGGCGCAATCAATGGGCGACCGAATTAATGAATTTAACAATACCCGAAAAAGTATCGATATCACCATTACCCAGGAAGCGTTAAGTTTTATAGCCAACGATCCTATAAAGGACAATCGCTATTCCACTGTGCTTTTTAATCCCACCTGGCATAAAGGAGTAATTGGCATTGTGGCCTCCCGGTTAATTGAATCATATTACCGACCAACCGTTATTTTAACAGAATCGAATGGAATGGCTACCGGATCAGCACGGTCAGTTGATGGCTTCGACCTATATCAGGCCATTGACGAATGCAGCGATTTACTGGAAAATTTTGGTGGGCATATGTTTGCAGCCGGAATAACGCTTAAACCCGAAAATGTTCCCGCATTCAAAGAGCGTTTCGAACAAGTAGTTTCGAAATATATTAAGGAGGATCAGTTGGTACCTTCCATTGAAATAGATGCCCAAATAGAACTGAGCGATATAGATACAAAATTTTACAGAATACTAAAACAGTTCCAGCCATTTGGACCCGGAAACATGTCGCCCGTATTCCTAACTAAAAATGTGTCAGATAACGGCTGTGGCCGTTTGGTTGGTAATTCCGGCGATCACCTGAAGCTCGAACTTATTCAGGAAAAAGAACCTTTTCGCATTTTTCCGGCGATAGGGTTTCAGCTTTCGCAACATTTCGCTTACATCAAAAAAGGCAATCCGTTTGATGTTTGCTTTTCCATTGAGGAGAATGAATTCCGAGGCAATACAACACTTCAGATAAGGATAAGGGACATTAAATAATATTCCTCAAAACTGGAAATAAATAAAAGGCTGAAGTACCGCGGTTTTAACTTGAAAAATTATCATTACCGCTAGTACCGCAATAACTACCTTAACATAAATGGGCGTTTTAATAAACCATCCCCGGTAACGTTCCTTAAACCGGGCCGGAATCCAATGAATAGCAAAACCAGCAAAAATTACAGCAAAAACATTGCTATAACTCACTAATACCTGCGGCACGATTAGAAAATTGAAACGGGTAAATATCTGCGAAAGCATATTCTTAACCATTTGCATGTCGGAACATCTGAAAAAAATCCATGCAAAAGAGACAAACTGAAACGTAAGCAATTGAAGTGCAATTTTTCGATAACCAAAAAGAGGGACAGTTAGCGGAAATCTCTTTTCCCACCATTTATTTACAACCAGACCTACTCCATGCAACCCGCCCCAGATGGCGAAACGGAGGTTTGCTCCATGCCATAAACCTCCAATAAGCATGGTAATTATTAAATTCAGATTGGTTCTGAACTTGCCGGCCCGGTTTCCTCCCAACGAAATATACAGGTAATCGCGCAACCATGATGAAAGTGAAATGTGCCAACGCCTCCAAAAATCAACTAAGCTCGTTGCTTTGTATGGCGAATTAAAATTGATTGGCAAACGGAAACCTAACAGCAACGCAACCCCAATGGCAATGTCAGTATATCCCGAAAAATCGCAATAAATTTGTAATGTATAACCATAAACGGCCATGAGATTTTCAAATCCGGAATAACCCACTGGATTATCGAACACCCTGTCGACATAATTGATAGAGATATAATCCGATATTAACATTTTTTTGAGCAAGCCGTTCAAAATAAGAAACAACGCATGTCCCATCTCCCTAATGGTGAGGGCATATTGCGAATACATCTGAGGGATAAACTCAGCCGCCCGAACAATAGGACCTGCTACCAACTGTGGAAAAAACGATTTATAAAAGCCAAATTCGAGAATGTTATTTACCGGTTTGGTTTTATGCCGATATAAATCGATGGTGTAACTTAACGCCTGAAACGAATAAAACGAAATCCCTGCCGGAAGAACGATTCTTCGGATGTCAAAACTACTCCCAAAAGATTTGTTTGTCCATAAGGCCAGGTAATTAGTAACATCGTAATGTGTCCCAAAGACAGTATTCCAAACATCAACAAAAAAATACGAATACTTGAAATATAAGAGCAAGGCAATGCAAACCACCACGCTCATAGCCACAAAAAGCTTTCGCAGCCATGCCGAACGGCTTTTATGGATGCCAACGCCAAGATAGTAATTGACCACAATCGAAAATATCAAAAGCCAGATAAATATTCCGCTGCATTTGTAATAGAAATACAAGCTCATGGCAAGCAGGAAGGTGTTGCGAAGGGCAGGACGTTTGTATACTAAAGTGTACCCAAGCAACAAAATGAGAAAGAATATCCAGAAAAACACTTGTGTGAAAAGAATAGGCGACAATGGATCATAGAAAAGATGATGAAGGAAGAGTTCTTTAATCTTGTCCATGCATTGTGGTTTTGTTGATTGCTTTTACGAAAGCATCGAATAAAAGTTCGCCCTGCAAAACATATCCGGTCTGACTTAAATGTATCATGTCGGTGAACATTAATCCCTTAGATTTCCAACGCTTTGCAGAACCAATATCACCCATAACAGCCAAAAAATCCCAATAAAGACAATGCTTTTGAACAGCTGTATTAATAATAACATTTCTCACAATATTCAGATTCAGATTCACAAATTTCCTGTTTTTCAAATGATCACCAGGAGTAGTTAACAAAATGCAGACACCGGGCAACAATAAATGAATGCTATCAACCATTTTTACGACTTGTTGTTTGAATCGGATACTATCAAGACGAGGGACAAATGCATCGTTTGTACCCAGCGATACAATTATCAGATCGGGTTTCAGTTGCCTGAGGATGGGACGATAATTTATTGATCTGTTAAAAGCATCAAAACTTGCGCCGTTAACCCCTATGGAATGATACATAATTCCGGGTGTCGACGATATCAAATTGATTCCCATCAAAGAAAAATCTGACTTTACAGAATCTTTCACCGAAAAACGAAAACCAACAGAATCGAGTAATTCAGGAAAAACAATTCGGGTGATGGAAAAATCCTCATATTTTTTTTCCTTTATGAATATAGCATTGCAACTATCGGTAAACAAAAGATGCTTTTTATTATGATAGATAAGCAACTCATTAAAAGGAAATAAAATGTCTGATTTAAGTTTTAACTTCAGGGTAAATCGAATAACTGAATCAGATGATGTAAGATGATATCCCGAGATATTAGCCTCTTTCCCTTGCGACAGATGATTATATTTTACGCCGGTCCATAATGATTTCGTTCGAAATTTAACATCCTCCGGTCCATTGGCCTTGGCATACGAATCAGGAAACACCCATCCTCTGCCCGAAATGCCAAATTCGTGATTCAGTAATTCTCTAAACCGATCAGGAAAATATCCACCCTGAATATGAGAATCGCCCAAATGAACAATGGTTACGTGGCCTTCTTTATCGTTTGCAATTTTTTTAATT
>JANXXY010000456.1 GCA_025350365.1 Bacteroidales bacterium
ATCAAATTCAATAATTTCTGCATTTTTTTTCGAGATAACTAAGGCTTCAGCAATCGTGTTTCCATAAGAACTCACAGCTATAACACGGCCACCATTTGTAACTATTTTATTTTCAATTAATTTTGTTCCTGAGTGAAATAATATACTTTGGTGTGTATTATTCAGATACTTTATTTCTTTACCATTAATGTAGTTGCCAGGATATCCGCCCGATACCAACATCACTGTAGTAACTGTTCGGGGATCGGTTTCAATTTTATAGCTTGCCAGGTTCCCTTTGGCGGTAGCTTCAAATAATGTTACCAAATCGCTTTTAATTCGGGGCATTATAGCCTCTGTTTCAGGATCGCCCAAACGAACATTGTACTCAATTACCATGGGTTCACCATCAACCTTAATTAATCCGAAGAAAATAAATCCAATGTAAGGTATCTTATCTTTTTTCAGTCCATCTACAGTGGGGCGGATTATCCGGTTCTCAACTTTTTTCATGAAAGAAGCCTCAGCAAACGGAACAGGCGATACAGCACCCATCCCACCAGTGTTTAACCCGTTGTCATTTTCTCCAATACGTTTGTAGTCTTTTGCCTCAGGCAGAATAACATATGATATACCATCTGTGATCACAAAAACGGATAATTCTATACCCTTTAAAAACTCTTCTATAACAACCGTTTCACTTGCCTGGCCGAATTTACCCCCAAACATTAGTTCAAGTTCGGTTGAAGCCTCCGATAAATCATCTAAAATCACTACCCCTTTGCCGGCAGCTAATCCATCTGCCTTTAAAACATATGGCGGTTTTAGTGTTTTCAGAAATTCAATGGCACCAGTCAATTGTCCTGTTGAAAAGCTTTTATATTTAGCAGTTGGTATGTTGTGACGCACCATAAA
Organism: Bacteroidales bacterium; assembly: GCA_025350365.1. Taxonomy (GTDB): domain Bacteria; phylum Bacteroidota; class Bacteroidia; order Bacteroidales; family JAAUTT01; genus JAAUTT01. Next base: position 895 of record JANXXY010000456.1, read on the forward strand.
TTGTTTGGCGAAATCTTTGCTACCCTCTAACATGGCTCCTTTAGCAGTAGGGCCGATAACCGGAATATGGGCTAGGTTGGAATGACTTAGAAAATAATCGTGAATTCCTTTTACAAGAGGTTCCTCAGGACCAACAATGACCATATCGATATTTTCATCCAAAACAAACTTACCAATATTTTCGAAATCATTAACAGAAATATCAATATTGATACCTATCTCTCTTGTGCCGGCATTTCCCGGAGCAATATATAATTTGTTAAGTCTATTACTTTGTCTCAATTTCCAGGCAATGGCATGTTCGCGTCCGCCCGAACCGATTAATAAAATGTTCATTCGATATTCGTTCTTTATTTGCCAAAAATAAAAAAATAAAACCACTAACCAGATTAATTCCTAAACTTTGTAATTTTGCACACAACAAATCTAAACTCCCGAATTAACCCAAGCAGCATAAAAAGCAGGTTGCAAAACATTCGTTCCTTCATTTTTCGGTTTTTTGGCTAATGCTTTGTGAGTTCCCGAAAAATCCCGTAGGTTTGAGTGATGATTTTATAATTAATTGATATGAATAATCTTTGATTTAGGAACCTTCACCAATGATTTTGGAGATTCCCTCAAGGATAATTCATGATACATATAGTTTATACAAAATATCTTCTCATGAAACGTGAAGTTGATTATCTGGTAATTGGTTCTGGTTTAGCTGGATTAAGTTTTGCACTGAAGGTGGCTGATCATGGCAGAGTTTGCTTGGTAACTAAAGGAAAACTCGATGAATCGAACACCAAATATGCCCAAGGTGGAATAGCATCCGTAACCTATCAACCGGACAACTTTGAGAAACATGTGAATGACACACTCATCTCAGGCGCAGGACTTTGTGACGAAAAGATTGTGCGTACCGTTGTTACTGAGGCTCCTGAACAAATCAGGCAATTAATCGAATGGGGAGCCAATTTCGATCGCAAGCCTGATGGAACTTTTGATCTGGCTCGCGAAGGCGGCCATAGCGAACACAGGATTCTGCACCACAAGGATATCACCGGGTTCGAAATTGAACGTGCCTTGTGTGCAAAGGTTCGCGAACACCCGAATATTGAGATTCTCGAAAATTACTTTGCTGTCGACATCATCACTCAGCATCACCTTGGCAAGCTTATTAAACGGTACCATAATGATATTGAATGTTATGGAGCTTATATTATCAATTTCGAAACCCGGAAAGTGAAAACTGTATTAGCCCGTATTACAGTGATGGCCACCGGAGGTACCGGCAATATTTATAACACCACCAGCAATCCGGTTATCGCCACCGGAGATGGAATTGCGATGGTGTATAGGGCCAAGGGTATTATCGACAACATGGAGTTCATTCAGTTTCACCCTACCACGCTTTTTAATCCCAGTGAACGCCCTTCGTTTCTTATTAGCGAGGCTATGCGTGGTGATGGAGCCATCTTAAAAACGCTTGATGGTGAGGAGTTCATGAATAAATACGATCCGCGCGGATCGTTAGCAACCCGTGATATTGTGGCTCGAGCAATCGATAATGAAATGAAAATTCGGGGTGAGGATCATGTGTATCTCGATGCCCGACATCTTGACCCAAAAGCGTTAATAGAGCATTTCCCGAACATTTATGAGAAATGTAAAAGTCTTGGTATTGATTTTACCCGCGATATGATTCCTGTTGTTCCCGGTGCTCACTTCCAATGCGGTGGAATCAGGGTTGATAAAAACAGTATGAGTAACATTAAACGGCTGTATGCTTTAGGAGAATGTTCCTGCACGGGTTTGCACGGAGCCAACCGTTTAGCCTCTAACTCTCTTATCGAGGCCGCAGTTTTCGCCGACCGTGCCGCCAAACATGCTCTGGTAAATATCGACAATTATTTGTTGCAACGAAATATACCTGAATGGAATGATGAGGGCACTACACATCCCGAAGAAATGGTGCTAATCACCCAAAACTACAAGGAGATGCAGCAGATAATGACCAATTACGTAGGCATTGTTCGCTCAAATCTCCGGCTAAAAAGGGCTATGGACCGTATGGAAATTATTTTTGAAGAAACCGAGGAATTATATAAGAAATCCATTCTATCACAAAAACTCTGTGAACTCCGCAACTTAATTAATGTTGGATATCTGGTAATAAAAAGCGCTGAGGCACGCATGGAGAGCCGCGGATTGCATTACACCATCGATTATCCATACAGCAGGGATACCTATATTTAGAAAAAGTAGTAACTATTTAATATTTATGTGATTGTAAATTAGAATTACATAATTTTTACCACAAAGTACCACTAAGGAAGTCACTAAGTTACACAAAGTATAGTATTGCTTATTTTGAGCACTTTGTGAACCTTTGTGTTATACTTTGAGTTACCTTCGTGGTAAAATAAATTTTTATGGAGGGTTGGGAGGTTTCAACTTAAGTAAAGTTGTAAGAACCAAGTCGTAAGAAAATGTTTCAAGTTTAAAGTAATTAGTCGTCCATAATTTCAAGTGACCTCATCTTCAAATCTTCAAATTTTCAAATTCTCATTTTTCACCATTCTTCCACCTTTTAATTTTTACATATTCTGATAGTTAATAAATTATCTGACAAAATATCATATCATACTAGAAAACAATTTATTCCTCTGTCTTTTTAAATATATATGAGTAGTTTTGCCATAAAATAGAAAACTTAAATTAAATTCGCAAATATTTATGGGTGATTTACATCACCGAAACTATATGATTATGAATAGGTCGATTTTGTTGGTGGTGCTATTGATGTTGTTTTTGGGAAGTTCATGGGGAGTCTACGGGCAAACAATACATACCTGGGATGGAACTGGTCCATGGACTAAAGGCGATCCAACAACATCCACAGGTAATGATATTTTTATTGTACAATCAGGAACATGTATGTTAGCCAATATAGATGCAACAGTAAAAAAGTTTATAGTGCAATTTGGTGCAACAGCATTTTCTCCCTCAAATATGTCTTTTTTTACAATTAATGATACTTTAAGGGTAAATGGTACTTTTACTAATAATTTAAGTTTTTTAAATGCTGG
>JANXXY010000073.1 GCA_025350365.1 Bacteroidales bacterium
TTTCATGTGGTTGTTGACAAGCCCATTACCTTTACCCTCGATGAAGCAAAAAAACTTAAAGCCAAAGTTCAGGAAACCGGGTTAACACTTGCTTTAACACATACTTATTCCGGTTATCCTGCTGTAAAAGAAGCCAGGGAACGCGTTCGACGTGGCGATTTCGGGAAAATCCGAAAGGTTATTGTTGAATATCCACAAGGATGGCTCTCTTCTAAACTTGAAGATGCCGGTAATGCGCAGGCATCGTGGCGTACCGATCCGAAACGTTCAGGCAAAGCTGGTTGCATGGGCGACATTGGAACTCATGCACATCATCTGGCCGAATATATTTCGGGATTAAAAACTATTGAGCTTTGTGCCGAACTAAATATATTTGTTCCCGGTCGTTTGCTTGACGATGATGGCACTGCCCTTCTTCGTTTTGATAATGGTGCAAGGGGAGTATTGATAGCAACTCAAATTGCTGCAGGCGAAGAAAATGCCATTAGAATACGCATGTATGGCGATAAAGGCGGATTGGAATGGTTCCAGCACGAGCCAAACACATTATGGATTAAATGGGCTGATCGCCCAACCGAAATGGTACGGGTGGGTCAGGGATATATGAGCGACATAGCCAAACACAATTCCAGGACACCTGCAGGTCACCCAGAGGGCTATCTTGAGGCTTTTGCAAACATCTACCGTAACTTTTCGCTCACCGTGAGGGCCAAAATGAATGGACAGCTACCTAAATCCGAATGGTTAGACTTCCCAACTGCAGATGATGGTATTCGTGGCATGCAATTTATCGAAACCGTCGTTGAAGCAGGCTATAATCAAGATAAAAAGTGGGTGAAGTTTGTGGAATGATTTTAGGTTGTAGATTTACGATTTTAGATTTTGGTTCGAATAGTAGTAATTCAATTAGACTCTTCCAGGTATATCGACTCTGGAAGGTCAAACTAAAACTAGAAAACCTGGCAGAGTCCGAAGGTCCTGCCAGAGTTTAATATTATTAACTATCCGAAATTGAATCGTAACTCTAAAATCGTAACTCTAAAATCATAACTCTAAAATCGTAACTCTAAAATCGTAAATCATAACTCTAAAATCTAAAATTTCTCATATGTCCAGACCAGTAACTCTTTTCACAGGCCAGTGGGCCGATCTCGATATTGAAGTACTATGCCAGAAAGCCAATGAATTTGGCTATGATGGACTTGAACTTGCCTGTTGGGGAAATCATTTTGAAATTGACAAAGCTGACAATGCCTATTGTGCGAAACGTATTGCCTTGCTAAAAAAGTATGACCTGAAAGTGTATTCTATTTCCAATCATCTGGTTGGACAATGTGTATGCGACAAAATCGACGAACGTCACAAATCGATTGTCCCTGAATATGTTTGGGGTGACGGCGATCCGGAAGGTGTTCGTCAGCGGGCTGCAAAGGAAATGATTGCCACTGCACATGCAGCTAAACGACTTGGTGTTAAAGTAGTTAATGGCTTTACAGGAAGTTCTATCTGGCATTTATTATATTCGTTTCCCGGAGTACCGGAATCATGGATCGACAATGGATATGAAGACTTTGCAAAACGATGGATTCCAATTCTTGATGAGTTTCAGAAAATAGGAATGAAATTTGCTCTGGAAGTGCATCCAACAGAAATCGCTTTTGATATTGTTTCGGCAGAACGAGCCTTGAAAGCATTAAATTACCATCCTGCATTTGGGTTTAATTTCGACCCTAGTCATTTTGGTTACCAAGGCGTTGATTATGTAGAATTCATCTATCGCTTTGCCGACCGTATTTTTAATGTTCATATGAAAGATGTTGGTTGGGCCGAAGGCTTGAAGGAGGTAGGTGTTTTTGGTGGACATATCCCTTTTGGCGATCGCCGCCGATACTGGGATTTTCGCAGTCTGGGACACGGAAATATCGATTTCGAAGAAATCATCCGGGCTTTCAACCGCATAAACTACCAGGGGCCTCTCTCAGTAGAATGGGAAGATAGTGGCATGGATCGAGAGCACGGTGCCGAAGAAGCCTGCGAATTTGTTAGAAGCGTGGACTTTAAACCATCTAACGTGGCCTTTGATTCAGCTTTCGAAAATAAGTGAATGATGTCGGATGTAAATAAATGCCAAAATTGATTGCTATTAAAAAGAGATAAACCCAAAATGTTTCGTTTTTACTTACGACAAAAAACTTGATAATTACGAATTTAATTATAGATACAGACTGATGATATCATTAGAAAAATTAAAGGAACTACTTGCCAATATGGAATCAAACCTGGTAGAACGTACTATTTCTGTTAGGGAAGATAAATTAGGACCAGCAGTATGTGCTTTAGCTAATGATTTCCTCAATCATAAAACATCCGGTTCATTTTAATAGGAGTTGGCGACGATGGTAAAATTGCCGGATGTAAATGGACTGATGATGATTTACAAAAAATAGGTAATGTTAAAAGCAATGGTAATGTATTACCACAGCCATCATTAGGTGTAAATCCTGTAATTCAATTTCCGGAAGGGGAGGTTGTGGTACTTGAAGTAAAACCTTCAATATATCCACCTGTAAGATATGACGGAAGATGTTGGATAAGGATTGGTCCCCGAAGGTCAAAAGCAAGTATTGAAGAAGAACGAATATTAATTGAAAGACGTGCTTTTTATGTAAAAACTTATGATTTAGTTCCTGCATTAGGCTCAACCCTTTCTGATATTTCTCAGGAATATTTTAAACTTAGTTATTTGCCTCGTGCTATTGATGGCGATACTTTGAATGAAAATGGCAGAAGCCTTGAGCAGCAATTGGCCTCGTTACGATTTTTTGATAACAAAGTAAACTGTCCCACAAATGCAGGAATTTTGCTATTCGGCATAAATCCTTTGTTTTATTTGCCAGGCGCTTACCTTCAATATGTAAAAATTGAAGGCGAAAATTATACTGACAGGGTAGAATTTGAAAAAGTATTTTCAGGAGCTTTAATAATTGAACTGCGAAATCTTGATGAATTTATTAAAACTATTATCATTAAAGAAAAACCTGTATGAGTAAATAACCTTAAGGAGGACATTGTTCGTGATTACCCATATTCTGCAATAAGAGAATTGGTTATGAATGCGGTTTTACACCGTAACTATGAATCTAATGCACCTATATACATTTATCAGTTTTCTAACAGGATTGAAATTGTTAATCCGGGTGGACTTTTTGGCGAGGTTACCGCAGCCAATTTCCCTGATGTGAGTGATTATAGGAATATTGCTTTGGCTGAAGCGATGAAAACATTAGGCTATGTAAACAGGTTTAATTTTGGGATCAGGCGTGCTAAGGAAGAATTACAAAAAAATGGAAATGGCGAACCTGTTTTTGATATTTCGTTGGTAACTAAATTTAAGGTTACTATACCTATAAATAAAAAATGGTAATCTAATTTACCGTATACTTTTCGCCAATACCTCCTGAATTTTTGTACGTACATCCATCTCAGTAATTTTGCTGTTGCCGGCATCGGGATAAACCCTGTTAGAGAGAAAAACATACAACAAACCGGTTTCAGGATCAGCCCATGTGAAAGTGCCTGTGAATCCGGTATGTCCGAAACTACCGGCAGAAACACATTGGCAAGTTGGTCCGGCTACCGAATTCATATCAGGCTTGTCAAAACCTATACCCCGACGATTATGATTTTCACAAAAAGGACAAGAGGTAAAATAATCGATGGTTTCGGGTTTAAAATATTGCTCTCCACCGTAAGTTCCTTTGTTTAGATACATTTGCATCAACTTTGCCAGGTCGTTTGCATTGGAAAATAAACCCGCATGACCGCAAACACCGCCCATCATGGCTGCTCCTGGATCGTGCACGTACCCTTGAACCACTTGTTTTCTGAATAAAACATCGTTTTCGGTTGGAGGAATTCTATCTGGTTCAAAACGATTTAGTGGTAAATAACCCATGGTGTAGGCACCTAATTTATTGTAAAAATTAGTTTCAACGTACTCACTCATGGGCTTGTGAGTAATCCGTTCAACAATCCAGAAAAGATAATAAAAATCCATATCGCTATATTTGTATTCTTTTGCAGAAAGTAGTTTTGATTCCTTACTGATCAAAAAAATAGAATCAGCATACGAATTTAAAATAAACAAATTGTCCGCTACCTGCAATCCATGAAGTATATCGGGCTTTGAAGTGTAATACCCGTTGCGATACCTTATATTTTTATTTGCATATAGCTTTGGTCCAAGTTTTATCGGGTTTTCAAACGAATAGGTAGTCGATAGTATTGATTCCTTGGCATTTGACGGCTCTATCGTTCGTTCATAAAAAGGAATAAACGGTTTGAGGCGTGCCTGATGAGTGAGCATATCAAGCAATATGATATCCTTTTTGTTACTTTTTTTCATCTCAGGCAAATAAACCGAAAGTTTATTTTTGAGGTTGATTTTATTTTCCTCATAAAGTTTCATCACAGAAGGGAGTGTGGCTGAAATTTTGGTGATTGAAGCCAAATCATAAATATCCGTATTTTTTACTCGTCTAATCGTATCGTAAGTTTGATAGCCAAAAGATTTATGGTAAAACACAACCCCATTTTTTGCAGCTAAAATCTGGCATCCGGGGGTGGCTCCTTTGTGAATGGCATCGTTTACAATGGAATCAATTGATGTGAGTTGGTTTGAGTCGATGTTCAAATCCTCCGGTATGGTGTATTTTAAACGAAGATTGCCGGAGGTATTGATACCTTTTCCAAAGAGAATTGAAGGAGTGGCCGTAACAGATAATTTTCCTTTGGCGCCAATAGCTCCAAATATCATTTGTGCTGAATAATCCAGAATAATAGGCTGATCCTCGAAAGAGATAATAATACTTTTAAAATTATTTAGATGCTTAAAATATGCCAGGGAGTATGGTGTTGCAAACAAATCAAGTATAACTGCCGTTTTTTGTGATAATGAATCGAGAAAAGCTACCGATTCGTGTGTGATTCCAAAATTTCTTGTTGGTCGGTAGTCGGTATTGAGTATACCGGCTATTACAATATTATAATGGCGTAAATTATAAAACAAGCTATCTATATATGTGCTATATGCTTGTTTAGGAAGGTAATAAGTGTCAAAACCGGCGTACAATGAAAGTGTTTCACTGAATTTGTTTGGTTTGTCAGTTCCTACCATTAAAACCGCCATACGAAGCGTATCAAGACTTTTTAAGGGAATTAAGTTATCCTGATTTTTTACTATCGTGATGGCTGATTCAACCAACCTCCTTTGAATAAGGTCAGCCGCCGGTGAATTCAGTTTTTTATTAAGTGAGGAAATATCAACAAGTTTAACTTTTTGCAAACCTACCCATTCTTTCGCTGCAAGAATTTTACGGCAGGAACTGTCAATTTGTGATTGGCGGATGGTTCTGCGGATAATAGCTGCTTTAATCGCCGACAGCGCTTTGGGGATATCTGAGGGCATAACAAGCACATCATTACCTGCCTGTATTGCTTTAACTTCCAGTTCCCCCGGTTTAAAAAAATTGCTAACCCCTTTCATGTTCAGAGCGTCAGTAAAAATCAAACCATTATAACCAAGTTTTTTCTTTAAAAGTCCGGTTACAATTTTGTACGATAACGTAGATGCTGTATTCACCGTTGAGTCGAGCATAGGAACAAAAAGGTGGGCTATCATTAGTCCGCCGAGTTTGTTATTGATGAGCTGTTTAAATGGAAACAGCTCCAAAGTGTCGAGTCTGGTGGTATCGAATTTTATAATTGGAAAAGTAAAGTGCGAGTCGGCATTGGTATCGCCGTGTCCGGGAAAATGTTTCGCGGTGGCTATCACTCCATTAGCCTGCATACCTTGCATATAGGCTATTCCTTTACTGGCAACCAGATATTTATCCTCACCAAATGACCGATTGTTAATCACAGGATTATCGGGGTTATTATTCACATCAATAACCGGAGCAAAATTCAGGTATACACCCAGTTCTTTGAGCTGTCCGGCTATTTCATAACCCATGTCGTAAATTAGTCGATTGTCTGAAACAGCGCCAAGCATCATTTGCCTAGGATAGCTAATGGTGCTATCGAGGCGCATACCCAGACCCCATTCACAATCCATGCCAATTAGAAGTGGTGTTTTAGTAATTGCTTGCAAATTATTTGTTAGGGTTGCCTGCCTTATTGGTCCCCCCTGAAAAAAAATCAATCCTCCCACCTGATGATTTCGAATAGTTGCGGTAAGTTTATCATCATATTGCTGGTCGCGATTGGAATAGGCTGCCACCATAAAAAGTTGTGAAATCCTTTGATCCTGAGTGAGTGAATTAAAAACAGAATCGACCCATGGCGAATGGATATTATAAAATAGGCTTGGGGTATTTGCTTTGTTCTTTTCAATATTTTCAGTAATATTACCGGCTTCAATTGTAGAAGATAAATGAAAAACGGCAAAAATTATATATAATAGCTTTTTTAATAATATATTCATTATAAATACTTTATATAATAAAAAGTCTTACATCAATGTCTGACTTAATATCTTCATAACATTTAAATCAAATTTTTATTGCTCAAAACCGAAAGACTGAACTTCATACTCAATCTATTTTAAATCTGGGAAGTTGTTTAGGTTCGACAAAGAATAGAGAATCTTCTCTGGCAACAGTATCAGGTGAGGTAAGATATTTTTTAGCTTCTCCTGTTAATGTTATATTTGGCGCTAAATTAAATGTATCAGCAGTAGTAATTTGATTTCGACGCAACATGATGTTGCTTAACAGCCGAAAATAACTTCCAAAGTAATCGCGTAAAACGCCATTTGATATAAAGGCATAGCGAAATGCTTTCGGACGCGGCACCAGACTTGACAAATAGATACTTTCTGATAAACTTAAAGCTTCGGGAGTTTTGTTAAAATAAAACCGGGCGGCGGGTTTAATTCCATAAATGCCCGGGCCCCATTCAATAATATTCAAATAAACCTCAAACATCCGTTGTTTAGGTGTAAGGTGCAAGTTCTCAATCATCCAAACAATAAGAGCCTCCTCCACTTTTCGTGAAATAGTTTTCTTACGGCTCAAAAACACATTCTTTACCAATTGCATGGATATAGTGCTGCCTCCACGCGCAAAACGACTCTCTTTTAAATTAGTGGCTATTGACTCTCTGAAGGCTCTCTCATTAAACCCTTTATGATAGAAAAAATCTCCGTCCTCGGCTGTTAAAACAGACGATCTTAAATAGCTGGAAATCTGTTCCAATGAAATGAAATCAGGGTTATTGGGGCCTACAAGGATGGATTTCACAAAACGGTCATTATCATAAACCTCCTGAACGAATGCACCATTCATTATCCGAAAATCGGATACTCCATACTTTTTTATCTTAAAGCCTTTGTTCTCCAACTTTGATTCGAATTGAACACTATCGGGCAAACCGAAATCCACCGCTGCATGCATTTGATAAGCAAGTTTGCCTTCTGTTTCAATTCCCGCAAAATTGGAAAATAATCCTTCGGGCATCGATTCAAATAATTCCCGGGCGTCAAATTCCTTGTATATAAAAGCACAAGCAAACTTTTTTGATGTACCGCTTTCAAACCTTCCATAAGGCGAGAAGGAAAAACGATTAATACGGACATCGGATGAACTATCGAGTTCAATAAATTTATTGCCTGCATGCAAGGTGAAATTAACCTGCCCGGAGTTTGTTATTACGGGGTCTGGGCCAATTCGTTTATGTTGTACAGTAAGATGCTTTGCCGATACGGTACCTTTAATGTCGAGAAGATTAGTGTCAACATCTTCAAAGTGAGCCGAAAATTGCAGAGTATCAAAACCAAGTATCGCCTGCCACCGGGGTCCAACATAAGGAAGTTTAGTCAGCGTTGTGTCTGAATGGCAAATGTTAGCCGTGATGGTATGGTCTCCCAGATCAAGAAATCCCTTTACCAAACATTTTTCTTTTAATGAATTATCTGCTAAAATCAGTTCACCTGAAAACTGTCTTTTGCCGTACGAAAAATGTTCACAATAAATGGATGCAAAAA
>JANXXY010000138.1 GCA_025350365.1 Bacteroidales bacterium
TCAAAAATAATTATTTTAATTACTTACCAGAGAAACAATGCGTCTGATTTCCTCCGAATCAGTAACGGAGATGGCATATTCGGGTATGTCATGGTCATCACCCATGCTTACCTTCGGGTTTTTATATTTCATCCGACTTGGAATGTCCTTTTTCCCGGTCATATGATATTCCCTGGCGTTTGTAGCCATAGCGATATCTTTAATATTGCTGCTTGAAATTCCTCCTCCGGGCATAACAGATAACCGATTTCCTGCTTTTTTCACCAACTTGTCGATTAGTGATAGATTATCAGTAACTTTGTCCCTCTGTCCTGACGTTAAGAGTCTGTCAACACCAAGCTCAATTAGTGCAGAAAGAGCAACAAAAGGTTCATTTGCCATATCAAATGCTCTGTGAAAGGTGACACTCATGGGTCTGGCAACCTGAATCAATTCACTTGTCCGGTCTTTATCTATATTACCATCCTCGTCCAAAATACCAATGACCACTCCATCAATACCGAGGTTTTTACAAACCTCTATGTCACGTTTCATAATATCAAATTCCAAATCGTTATACAGAAAATCTCCGCCTCTCGGCCGAATTAAAACGTTAAGTTTGATAGATAACAGTTTACGTGCAATTTCAATCGAAGCGAAACCGGGGGTAGTTCCACCTTCAATGAGATTACTGCACAATTCAACGCGTTGAGCTCCGCCTTGCTGCGCCGCTAAAGCAGATTCAACGGAATTAGCACATACTTCTATTATTATCTTTTGTTTCATATTATTTTATGGTTTGATATAAATCTAAAGTGTTCATGTTTTACTTCACTTTTTCAACGAAAATATTATCGAATACCATGGCAACGGCTCCAAGCAATCCGCCGTTTTCATCGAGTTTTGACACAACAATTCTGGTATTTTCCTGTATAAGAGGAATGCAGTATTTATTAAGCGCTTGTTGAATAGGTATTGTTAAAAATTGATTGGCTTTTGCCATATTTCCGCCTAAAACAATCAATTCGGGATTAAATAAATGCATCAGAATTGCTATTCCTTTTCCAAGCTTATAACCTATAATTGAGAGAATTTGAACTGAGTACTGATCACCCATATTGGCTGCTTTTACAACCATTTCGGCTTCTATTTTATCAAGATCATCATTGACCATTCCTTGCAGTGACGATATTTTCCCATTTCTTATTCCTTCTTTGGCAAGTTTTGCCACTACCAATGCTGAAGTTTCGGTTTCAAGACATCCCTGTTTGCCGCAGGAACAGATAATTTCGCTATCCACAATGGGGATATGGCTAAACTCGCCGGCTAAACCAGCATGACCACGATAAAGATGACCGTTTAATATCAATCCTAAACCAACACCCCAACTCATTTTTAACACTAACGCATTTTTAACTCCCTTTGCTAATCCGAATTTATTTTCTGCAATGGCTAATACGCTGGCATCATTTTCAATAAAAACAGGCATGCCAAATTCTTCCTCTATTAATGTTCGAAAAGGTTTTTCGTTACCAAAGTTTAAAAATGTAAAATTTACACCAAGTTGCGTATTCACGAATCCAGGCATACTTAAGCCTATTCCCAGAATTTTAGATGTATCTATAGTGGATATCTCTATTAATGAATGGATTTCAGAAACGAGAATATCGAAAGTACTTCTCTCATTATTGAGGCGAAGATGAAATGTTTTAATGGGTGTTACGTTGATGTTATGCATATTAAATATGGCCATCTTAGTATAGTACTGGTCCATATCAATACTCAAAATATATCCGAAATCAGGTACCAGCCCATATAGCATTGGTTTTCTTCCACCGTTGGAATAACCTCGTCCCTTCATCTCAACAATACCTTCTTTAATTAACGAATTAAGGATGCTGGTAACGGAAGGCGGAGTCATAAACAATTGGCGGCCCAAATCTAAATTAGACAAGGTTTGCTCATAGTAAAGTCTTGTAATTGTGTGCTTAACAGCAATTGCTTGTTTTATCTTTACATTTGAATTGTTATTGATAGCTTCATTTCTTAATCTGTCCAGCATACTTTTGCTTTCGTAAAGAATATAAAAACAAAAATAAAATTTTTTTACAAATTAAATTACTTTTAAAATTATTTTAAAAACTTTTTGATTAATTTATTAATAAGCGTTAGTTGTAAATATACCACAATAAGTTCATTTTTTAATTAGTTTATGACGCTATAACTAAATGAAAATGATTGTTATATTGGGTTATGGATATAGATTGACAATAAATTTACTAAATTTCATGGAGAAACTCCCTGATGAAGAATGTTGCCAGTTAAGGCACAAGGAAGGAAGAGACACTAATACTTCTTATGGCAGTAAACACTAAACATAATTCAATCTAAACTTGTGGTTTTGGAAAATCAAAGTCATTGTTTAATTGTCCGCCATGGACTCGATAATCATAGCCGGTCCATTAATTTGTTAAAAGACACGTACCACACGAACCATGAGAGAAAGGCATTTAATGTAATTGGAAAACATGGTTTATCAAAAATCTATTCTATTTTCAATGGCGCCCCAACTACCTGCATTTCATTGTCAGCGAAAATTTGAGCGATTTCTTTGGCTGTAGGTTCATGATCCAATGAAGCCATGGTGACAAAAAATTCTTCCATCTTACCCGCCGGCTGAAAGGTTACAATCATTTTCCCTTTTTCACTCACTTGTGTCCAGGCATGGGCAACTTTCATTGGTAAAAAAATACTATCGCCTGCGCCCAGATGAAATTTATCTTCACCTATTTGAAAATAATATGCGCCTTCAACAACATAAAAAACTTCATCTTGCAAGTGATGAATATGCAACGGCGTTCCTTTTCCCTGTGATAACGAAATCTGCTCAAACATAGCAAAGCCTCCATCCGTATCACTGCCGGATATTTTCACATCCAGTATGTTAGCATTAACGCCTTTTAATTTAATATGACCATGTATGCGGCTTTGGCCAGCAATTACTTTAAACCCCTTGTCTGTTCTTGCCATTCTCATTTTATTTTGAGTGTATGCTGCTAATGGAATTGATACTACAGCGGTTAGAATTGTAATAATAAATTTATTTCTTTTCATAGGTATTTATTTTTATGTTTTCTTCGTTTTTTAAAACTTAATCGGATTGTTTGAATAATACTTGTTATCATCCTATATATCAATAGAAAAGTGGGGTTTATTTATTAACCCATGCCCTGTAAAATTTCCCGATTGATTCAACAAATTATTTTTTCTGCCAGGCAATTACAGAAACAGAATCATCAATTGAAAAGCTCATTAAATCTTCACCTATAATTACCGGTCCTGAATAATTGGTTTTAGTTCGTTTTAATAACTCTTGTTCATTTCGTCCATAAAGTTTTGATATATGCGAATAAGCTGCAAGCTTTGGTTTCACAGCATTAAAGATTTTGCCCGCTTGTTCCGCTGTGGTATGATGAGCCCATACCCGATATTTAGGATCCGACTTACTTAACGTGTCAGGTGCAATTACTACTTCGTGTATTAACAAATCAGTTCCTTTTGCAAACTTGATTAAGTTTTCAGAATATCGCGTATCACCAGATAATATTACTGAATGCCCATTGTATTCTACGCGAAATCCAAAAGCAGGAACAATTGGATAATGGTCTACTTTAAATGCAATTACTTTGACGCCATTTTTTTCATAAACCACTCCTTCTTCCATCTCCTTAACCAAAAATTTGCTGCCTTCCTCCGGCATTTTATCATCTTCAATCCGTATATTAATATCAAAAACAAAGGCCTTTTGTAAGTTTTTAATCATTTCATCAGTGCCAGTGGGTCCAAATAATTTCATGGGTGTTGCTCTTTTTGATGTAAGCCATCCTGTAAGCCAAAGGTCAGGGAGCCCTACGATATGATCTGAATGGAGATGTGTAAGAAAGATTGCATTTAACTTATCATAGGAAATATTAAGTTGACGTAATCTTTGTAAACAACCCCGTCCGGCATCAAAAAGCAAGTATTCGCTTCCAGCCTGAACAAGGATACTTGGTCCGAAGCGTTTCATAATGGGGAGAGGCGTGCCTGTACCAAGCAATGTGACTTTTATGGTAGCTGTATTAACCTGCAAACTATCGTTGGTTGCTTTAATTTGTCCAAATGAAACCAAAACGAACAACGAAAGAATTGTAGTCAATGAAAGTCGTATCATTATTTTTTAAGTTAATGTTAAAATTAAAATAATTGTATATTTTGTTAAATACAACATAATAACCCTAAAGGCTTTATTAATAAACAACTCAAAAAAAATTATGTTCCTGGAGAATATGGCTGAACGATATTTCGCACTGCTATTTAGCATATTTTTAATTTGATATTTAGTTATTATAAAAGTGCAATTTATTTTCATTCGCCAAAAGTGGCCGGAATTTACCCTTAAACATTGAAATTCGGAGTATAATTTCTATAAATTGAATATCCAAACAGGATTATTCTTATTTTTCTTCCATTTCCTTTTGTATCATTTCCTTCATGTTCATACCACTATAATTTTTAATAACATATCCTTCGGTGCTTTTATTGAACGTAATTTTCTCAATGCTAACAACTTTCATGCCTGAGCCACCTTTTCCTCCCGTCTCTGAAGCATCCATTTCTATCATCAGATAATTTTTCTGTATCATACCAATTCCAAGCATGTTGTTGGAATGAGATTGCTGCATGATAGATTTTGACTGAGCACCAGCCATGTTTCCCATCCCCATCCATAACATCATTTGGGGATCGAAATCCACTTTAGCATACCAAATGCTCATAGTACCTGAACGCTTTTTGCCATTTTTATCCTGATTGACTTCTTTCGAATATTCATCGGCCGTATAACCAAAAACCTGCTTCGTTTTCCCTGTCTTAACAAAATTGTTCAGTTCATTTGGTTTCTTTTTTTCGGAAACATTCTCATCTTTCTCGGAAAGAGACTTAGCAATGTCAGTGGCACTTTCACCTATGCCTTTCATCAGACTTCGTATGTTCATAACTGTCAATACCTTTTGGCTTTTACCATGGTTTAGTTGTTCACTAAACGTAAGAACTGTTCCATCCTTGGTATTGACCATGAGCTCCATATCTTTTTTATCTTGACGGGAAGGCTGCATCCCGATAAATTCGGAATTTTTGGTAAAATAGTAAGTTATTGTTTCGGATGAATTCTTGTTTTCGTCATTTATTTGGTAAACCACTTTATAATCAAACTGAAAGGAAGAAGGCACCAAATATTCCTTTGTTTTGGCCATATCCTGTCCATTTGTTTTAGAAACCAATAATGAAACAGATGCGATCATTAGAATTGTGTTTTTCATAGCTTTCCAAATTTAGAATTATGTTATTTTTTTATGTTATTTTTTAAAAGCATCCATCAAGTTTGAGAAATGAAATTTGGCTGATGAAGCTTTCAATTATTATCCGGTCAAGCTCATTATCTTCAATAATGGCTCAATTGATCATGGACATTAAATTTATCTGTGAGTGATGAACTTAGACTTTAAAATTGAATAATGGTTAAACACTTTTGCGAGGAAAAAGTTAATTAATATAATATACATTTCTAACCGAATAAAAAGTGTATTATTCCATAGGAATGAATTTTTTTTATTCAGTTAACAAGGATAAAAAATATTAGCTTTTTAGCACTCCGCTTAAATGCTTTTGAATTAATTTTAACAAATTTTGACGACCGATAGGTTTGGAAATATAATCGTCACAGCCACAATCTAAAGCTCGTTGTTTATCGCTTTCGGCAGCATAAGCAGTTTGTGCAATAATTATTGAATTAGGGGTAATTTCATTAAGCATCTTGGTAAGTTCATAACCGTTAATATCAGGTAACTGAATATCCAAAAGTATCAAATTGATAAATGGGTTTGATTTTACCACTTCTATTGCTTCCTTACCATCCCAGGCATGAAAATATTTAGCTTTTGTTTCAGAGATAAACTCAATGATTAACTGTGCATTGTATTCATCATCTTCAACAATCAGAATCGTTGTCTCATTCCAGTTAAAAGCACCATCATTTTGTTTTTCGGCGTGTTCATATACAATTTTTGTTGGTGCATAGGGTATAGTAAAATAAATTTTAGTTCCAAGTTTGGGTTGAGATTCAATCCAAATCCTGCCTTTCATTAATTCAACCAGACCCTTAACAATGGACAAACCGAGCCCGGTGCCTCCATAATTTTTTGACAAATACGATTCATTTACTTGTCTAAATGGCTCAAAAACAAGGGAAAACTTATCTTCTGGTATTCCAATGCCGGAATCTTCGACATAAAAAAGTAATGTATTGTTATCATGTAATCTGCATCCAAATATTACATACCCAACTGATGTAAACTTTAAAGCATTATTAACCAAGTTGATCAAAATCTGACGCAGACGGAAGAAATCGGCTAAAACCAAACTCTGTACATCGGTTAATTCATTAATATATTTTAGGGTTATAGGTTTAGGGTCTACAAATTCCTGTTGCGTTTTGAAAAATTGAAATATTTCATTCAATAAGGTATTCAGGTCATCTTGTTTTAAGGCTATGGTTAATTGACCTGCCTCTATTTTTGCAATATCCAAAAGATCATTAATTAAAGTCAACAAATCGTCGGTACGCTGGTTTATTATTTTAGAGTATTTGCATTTTTTATCATAAGTTAAATCTTCTTCAAGAAGTTGTGCAAAGCCCTTAATAGCATTCATGGGGGTGCGAATTTCGTGACTCATGTTAGCCAAAAAAGCTGATTTTAGACGATCACTTTCTTCGGCTCTTTCTTTGGCTTTTATAAGTTTTGTTTCATATTCTTTTTGTTCTTCAATTTTTCGAGCCAATAATAGGTTGTTATAAGCAGTTGCACTGAGTTCCTTTGCGAAAATCCATAATAAATTAGTTATGTCCTGGAATTTTTCCAAGGTCATATTTTTCATTTGCTGATATTCATGAAACATTAGCTGAGGATCGGCACCTATTTCGGTGGCATAATTTTGTATCCTTACTTTATCAACTTTCCCAATATTACTTTGGCCGATCATCCAAAATGCAATTAACCGATTGCCGATAAAAATTGGAGCTCCGGCATCGATAAAACCACAACTATGGCAAGTTTCAAAACTTGGTATTTTGTTTTTTGCGGCGTTCATTCCTATTAATCTGTCCGACGTATAACAATTCCTCAATCCTTTGGGTGTCTTTCTTATTAATTCGCACACCTGGCTAAAATTACTGGGTTTTGTTATTGGAAGTCCTTCAACATCTGTCATTACCGAGGCCACACCGGTAACTCTCGTAAAAACATCCTGTATTTCCTGAAGCAGTTGAATATCTATAATATCAGTAATATTTAGATTATCTGTATTGCTTTCAGAAGAAAGTATAAAATCGAGTTTTAGTTTTAATCTTTCTTCCGATTGTTTTAACTTTTCTTCACTTAGTTTGCGTTGTGTGATATCCCGGGTAATGCTTATAGTATGAACTTCCCCCTTAATTCTGATAAATCTGGCAGATATTAAAGTAGTTTTCAACGAACCGTCCTTGCATCGAAAATTAGTTTCAAGATTTTCGACCGTTCCTGTTCTATTAAGCTCTTCAAACAATTTTACCCTGTCCTGCGGTCTGTCCCATATTTTTATATCAGCAGAGGAAAGGCCTACCAAATCTTCGCGGATGTATCCTGTAAGTTGTGTAAATCCATCATTAATATCAACAAAAATACCGTCTATTTTATTGATATTAATTGAATCGGGACTGATATGAAAGGCTAATTTGTATCTTTCCTCTTTTTCTTCTAATTCAACGTATAATGACTGTATCTTCTCATTTTGCTTATTTAGCTCGTGGTTTATTGTAAGATACTCCTCGTTAAGGGCAGCAAAATCTTCATTTTTTTCTTTTAATTCTTCATTCGTTAACCGGAAATGCTCTTCGCTTTCCTTTAATGTTTGATGAGCCTTCTTACGTTTGCTAATATTGGTGATTATACCAACCATATATTCAACATCTCCTTTTTCATTACGATTGGATGAAATTGTTATTTCACACCATATCACTTGATTTTGCTTGGTAATGTATCTTTTTTGCATTTGGAAGTTGCTAATTTCTCCCTTCAAAACTTTTGTTACCAGAAGATTACTACTTTCTCTATCTTCATTATGAGTTATTTGGCTATAATTCAATTTCAAAAGCTCATCTTCTGAATATTCAAGCATTTTACAGAAAGTAGAATTAACAGATAAAAAATTACCGTGAATATCTCCGGTAATAATGCCAATTAAAGGATTTTCAAAAAGAATATTGAAGTTTATGTGCTGACCGTCAAATGGCAAATGAGCCATAGTTATGGATTTTTGTGATTAGTATACCTTATAAATTTATTTATTATTTTATACTAAAAGTCAAATTTGACTTTAAATATGTTAGCTTTTCAGTGAATTTTATTTGTTTAACCATCTCATGCGGCTTGCAGTGTTGCCAAATTTGTAGGCTGCCATAATCTCGTGCGAACCAAAGCTATATTGACTTATGGCATTCAGGTTATAGTCAAAAGCATATCCGAAACTTAATTTATTAATGGTTATCCCTCCCAGCAATATAAATGCACTACCTGTGCGGTACGTTATACCTCCCCAATAATCGTTCACATGCAACTTTGCAGTGATATCTACCTGTGTGATTAATTGATTGGTTGTTTTTACCAGGACACCTGGTTCAAAAGTGCGGTCTTGTCCTAATTCGTATCGG
Organism: Bacteroidales bacterium; assembly: GCA_025350365.1. GTDB lineage: Bacteria > Bacteroidota > Bacteroidia > Bacteroidales > JAAUTT01 > JAAUTT01. Next base: position 8,765 of record JANXXY010000138.1, read on the forward strand.
TATCCCAAGGTGAAATTATACTGTCGGTAGGTCTTAAACTGCACATCAGAATTGTACCCCAATTTTGCATATGATTGCATTAAATTAGATATCGACAGACCGGCAAAGTATTCTTGTGTTTTAAAAACGGCACCAACGCCTACATCAGGGATAATCATATTCAGTGATGTGTTGTCGA
>JANXXY010000143.1 GCA_025350365.1 Bacteroidales bacterium
TTATACACAGAAAATACCCATTCTGACTCAATAACTCTATCAGGCAAATTCCATAACTTTCTGTAGCTAATACTTATATCAAGCCGGTTATAAGTTAAATTTAAACGAACTCGAAAAAAGATTGGACGAAGCTCTAGCAAATGAGACTAATTAGAGCTTGACCAAATGGTTAATTAGCCAACGAAATGAAAATCTTGAGCAGTTCTTAGGAGCCGTATGTATGGAACGAGTAAATGGTTTACCCTATTTATTTAATTGGAATATAAATCAAAAAACAAATAATACTTTTTAAAAGAATTTGAATTTTTCTTCAAATACTCAAAATGATTGCAGTGCAAAAAATTATCAAAACGAACAACTTTCTGAGGCTGCATAATGAATTTAAATAAATTAAATTTTCATGGCGTTGATATAGTTTAATACACTTATTCTTCGTGATGGGGAATTGAAAATTGATTTTAAATGTGAACCGAAGGTATTCTATCCATTAGATAACAAGTGCTTTTTTAAAATTGTAATGGATCTTGAACTTAATGTTGAAAAGTACTTTTCACTTACTTTAGTTGCAGTTGGCACATTTGAATTGGATTCAGAGTTAGATGATGTCCTTCGCAAAGGATTTGTAAATTCTAATGCACCTGCAATAATGTTTCCTTATGTTAGGTCTTTCATATCCACACTTACAGCAAATATGGGGAATTCTGTAGGCACAATCGTTATACCAACTCAACTTTTTACTAGAGAACTTGAAGAGTCAGTTCAATAACTCCTAATCCTAATATAAAGTAATTCAAAAAATATATCCTACTTTTATTTTAACAAATAAAAGATAATGGCTGCATTCTGTTGTTGCAAAGGATAATGCTTTCATCTGTAATTACAGAAACCCTTAAAATAGAAAAGATTGGAACTTTAAATTCCAATCTTTCTATGAACCTTGTTGTCCTGCTAAGACTCGAACTCAGACAAACAGAACCAGAATCTGCTATGCTACCATTACACCACAGGACAATGATTCCGCAAAAATAGGAAAAACAAGCTTAATTGATACCCGCTACCATAAAAATAATTTGAATATGGCAGTTACAAACCTCTTAAAAAATCCTTAAAGTTTCGATATCACCAACTACCAATATCTTCTTTTAATCTTTCCCTGCAATTTTCGACCAGCTATCTTTAAGTGTAACGGTCCGGTTAAACACCAGTTTTTGGGGAGTAGAATCATAATCAACCGTAAAATATCCAACGCGTTCAAATTGAAATTTATCAAGTTTAGCAGCTTCTTTAACAGAAGGTTCGATAAAACAGGTTTGAATTTTTAATGAATCAGGGTTAATGTTAACCTTGTAATCATCACAATCTTCGCAATCTTCAGGATTTTCCTTCACGAACAAACGGTCGTAGAGGCGCACTTCGGCCTGCAAAGCATGATTTACCGAAACCCAGTGAATGGTTCCTTTTACCTTCCGTCCATCGGGTGAATTACCTCCCTGAGAAGCCGGATCATATGAACACCTTAACTCTATTACTTCTCCGGTAACCGGATCTTTTAAAACCTCTTCACATTTAATGAAATAAGCATACCGCAACCGAACTTCTGAACCCGGAAATAGCCTGAAATATTTTTTTGGAGGATCCTCCATAAAATCATCGCGTTCAATATATATTTCTTTAGAAAACGGAATCTTGCGAGATCCGGCTGCACAATCTTCCGGATTATTCACAGCATCCATCCATTCAACCTGGTTTTCGGGATAGTTACTAATAGTTACTTTCAATGGATTCATTATACCCATTACCCGCATAGCCCGTTTATTTAGATCTTCGCGCAGGCAAAACTCAAGCAAAGAAATGTCGATTACATTATCGCGTCGGGCAACACCCACTTTTTCGGCAAAGTTGCGCAAACTCTCCGGCGTAAAACCTCTGCGCCGTAATCCGCAAATAGTTGGCATCCTTGGATCGTCCCAACCGCTAACAAATCCACCTTTCACCAATTCGAGCAGTTTACGTTTACTCATCATGGTATAGGTAAGATTCAGCCTTGCAAATTCAATTTGTTGAGGTGCATAAATTTCGAGCTCCCTGATAAGCCAATCATAAAGCGGACGATGTACCTCAAATTCGAGTGTGCAAATAGAATGGGTTATTTTCTCGATGGAATCACACTGTCCGTGAGCAAAATCGTACATCGGATAAATACACCATGCATTACCTGTGCGATGATGTTCAATATGAAGAATGCGGTATAAAATGGGATCGCGCAACAACATATTAGGCGAAGCCATATCGATTTTAGCCCGTAAAACTTTTGCTCCGTCCGGAAAAACTCCATTTTTCATCTGTTGAAAAAGATTGAGATTTTCATCCACAGAACGGTCACGGTAAGGGCTGTTTTTACCTGGCTGGATAACAGTTCCGCGGTACTGAGCCATTTCCTCCTGAGAAAGATCACACACGTAGGCTTTCCCCTTTTCGATAAGTTTTACGGCGTATTCATATAATTTTCCAAAATAATCACTGGCATAGTATTCACGGTCGTCCCAATTAAAACCCAACCAACGCACATCCTCTTTAATAGAATCAACATATTCGGTATCTTCCTTAACAGGATTGGTATCATCGAACCTGAGATTGGTTAATCCACCATATTTAGCGGCTAATCCAAAATTCAGGCAAATTGACTTCGCATGTCCAATATGAAGGTAACCGTTTGGCTCGGGCGGAAAACGCGTATGAATTCTACCCTGAAACTTTCCGGAACGTATATCATCTTCCACAATTTCCTGGATAAAATGCTTTGATTCTGTCTCTTTCAATTCATTGCAATCTTTTTCTTCCAACGCGTCTTTCATGTATGTGATCTTTTAAAACTCAAATATAATTGAATCTGCAAATTTGCAGATAAAAGTGGGTTGTTATTTTATTAATTGCAATTTTATTTTTGAAATTGAACATTAATTACGGTAATTAGGTTGTAGAATTTTATAATTGGACTTGAATCCGGTTCTTTTTTACCTTTGTGCAAAAAATCTGAAATACAAACTTTATTATGGGGTTGATTCATCTCGAAGATATGGAGTTTTATGCTTATCATGGTTGTTTTAAAGAGGAGCAAACAGCAGGTAATTGGTTTCTTGTAAACCTTACTTTGGAAACCGAAATGCAAAAACCTGCTGTTTCAGACAATATTTTGGATGCATTGAATTACCAGATTGCTTATCATCTAGTGAAGACCGAAATGGCCATTCCCTCTCATTTACTGGAATATGTTGCAGAACGGATATTGAATGCTTTGTTTCTGGAATTTAAACAATTGGATCGGGCAAATGTGAAAGTTTCGAAAATGAATCCACCCATGGGAGGTCGAATGAAAAGTGTAAGTGTAGAAATTTCGAAAACGAATAAGACGTCATGATGACCGGATTTGAAAATTTGAAGTTAGACGAAACCCATAAACAAAAAAATTGCCCTAAATGCGGATCAAAATTTGAGTGCATGGGAGAGGATTGCTGGTGTCATAATTACCAGATTTTAAATAAGAATGTCCATTATATCAGGCAAACATGGGACGATTGTCTTTGCCCGGGGTGTTTGAAAGAATTCGCCGAAAACAAGGAACAGTTGTAAAATTATAGATTATTTTTATACATTTGCAAACCCAAAATGGTCGGTTGGCCGAGTGGTTAGGCAGCGGTCTGCAAAACCGTTTACGGCGGTTCGAATCCGCCACTGACCTCAAATGTAAACCCAATAATTGCTGTTAATCAGTGGTTATTGGGTTTTTTTATTGGGAATTATCCCCACATCTTCCCCACAGTTGGCATAACTCAATATTTACGCAAACTTAGTAAATGAAAAGACCACCTAGGTATATTGAAACTTAGACGGTCCTGTGTATAATTAGAAATATGGATTTAAGTAATAAAGTACTTCATATAAAAATTCGTACATACTTTAAAAAATACGCAAAATTAACTTTAAGCAACTTGATTTATATATTTTATGGAATGTATTCTATGCACCATAATTTAAAATGCGTACATGATTTTATGGTATAGCTAAATAAGAAATGAGAGTCTAGGCGACTGCAATGAAAGTGTCCGGAAAGAACCTATGGGTATAACTTTACAATTCTCAGTTTTAGTTCTTCCTTAGTTGGGAATGTATCCATAATGTTAATTTATAAGCATCCTCGAGGGAAAGAACTGCTACCTCTTCATTAACCATAAAGGCAATGCCATTGTTTGTAAGTTCTTTTGAATCCGGTTCGCTATAGGATACATCCCA
>JANXXY010000162.1 GCA_025350365.1 Bacteroidales bacterium
AACTGGCTAATAACTAGTTACAATTAATTTCAGTTTTTGAATTAGCACTCATTACCGAAGTACTATGATTACAATAGTTCGTTAAATTTTCAAGTTCTGCATTTTTATATAATGTAATACGTTGAAATACATAGAAATAAATAAATATCTAAATATATATCTAAGTATTTCATTTTAAGAACATCTCTGAATATTTACCGAAGTATTATGATTAATAAATAAACAAATTAAGAGCTTAGACACAATATAAATGCAAACTGATATTATTAACGGAAGAGATTTTTCAAACGAATTTATAATAACTGCCTCAAGAAGCAGTGGTGCCGGAGGACAAAATGTAAACAAAGTGAATACGAAAGTGGAACTGCGTTTTCATGTTTCCGATTCGCAACTTTTAACTGACCATGAAAAGGTAATTATTCACCACAAATTAGTTACTAAAATCAGTATTGATGGATATTTGATCATCGTTTCTCAAACCGAACGGTCGCAGCTAAAGAACAAAAAAATTGCTATCGAAAAGTTTTATGTGATGATCGAAAAGGCATTAACACCCCGAATCAAAAGAAAACCCACCAGACCTACAAAGGCCTCGAAAGAAAAAAGGCTGGAAACAAAACGAATCATTGGTGGAAAAAAAACATCCCGCAGAATTTCGGAAGACTGAAAAGGCATGATTAAGTGCAGTTTCACCTGGCTTTTCGTAATTTTTTCTTATCATAAATCAAAGGTAAGTATTAAGGGCGTATGGTCGCTATAACTTATCCAATTTTCGTAAGTTCCAATTTCAATATTTAGCAATTTGTCATAAATGTCAGCCGAAGCAAAGCAATAGTCAATGTGATAAGGCTTGTTTTTGTTGCGTTGTAGAAAAAAAGTGGGATGAATTTCCTTTCCTTGTTCTTGGACAAGATGCTTATGATAAATGCTATAAATATTTCTGTCAACTAACCAATCAACAACTGCCGAATGATTTCCCTCCCGGTGTTTTCTGTCCCAAATTTTATTGCTGTTAAAATCACCCGTAAGTATTGTCTGTCCGCTGTTAAGAAGCTGTTCGTAATGTTTAATTGCTTTCCAAACTTGTTCAATGTAGCGCATGTTACTATCCTGTGGATTATTAGCCCAAATTGCAAAAAGTGTAAAGTCAAGCTGTCCACCAAATACAGATACAGGTAAAATTATCTTGAGGTCAGGGTTATATTGGTCGAGAAGTTGAAATTTATAGTCGCTGTATGAAAAAACACCAAGTCCTTTATATTGATTATCTCCAAACCATAAAAAGTCATTTGGTTGTTGAGTTGCAGAACTGAATATTAATTTATCAGGATGCTCACATTCCTGTATAACCAATATGTCAGGTCGGTGAGCTAGAATAATATCCGCCTTTTTCCTAAATCCACCTTGACAGTTCCATGTTATTAATTTCATTTTTTTGTCAGTCAATTCCTGGTTGCATGGTTTTCTTAGAATGGCCGCTAACTTTTATTCCGTGCGATTAATTATAAAACCATTTTCCACTTTATTGAAGCCCATCTTAGGATAAAAATCCATTGCCCCGGGAGCTGAAAGATGGTGAAGTGTACATTTGTTTCCAATTTTTTCCATGGTTATTTCAATTAGTTTTTTACCGATACCTTTTCGTTGGAAAACCTTACGTACAGCCAAATCAGAAAGATAACAACAATATGAAAAATCGGTAAGAGAACGGCTTATCCCAACTAAATCCTTTCCATCCCAAGCTGATACTATAAGGTTGGAGTTTTTATACATCTCCCCTATCCGGTGAATGTCGAGTAAAGGTCTGTTAATTCCTGAACTTTGATAGAGATCCACAATTTGCCCCACCAATGGCACAATGCCAATTTCGTATGTGATATCCATAAAATTTTAAATGGTTAGATGGTTAATATAGTAATTGCTTTACTTACCTCTGATATGGCTTAAACATCCTGCCAGTGGATAGCTGGTCAGTTAACAATAATAGAATATTTTTTACGCCGGCTAATACAAAGGTAAAAAGTTAGTACAATATAGAGGGTTACTTGGTCGTTAATTTTTAAATGCAAAAGTTAAGATTAAAACTATTTTTACAGAAATTTGTCTAAGATTGAAGGTATAGGAACATCAAAATATTTTTGCTTTTTTGCGAAACAATTATGTTTTGAAAATTTGAAACAACTTCGATAATTCATGAGTTGAAGATTAAAAGACAGTTTTAATTACTTCATTTATATATGATTCTCTTTAAAAATACTAATTATTAATTACTTAATGCTCTTTATTATAACTTACGAATTGACAATTACGACCTTCTTATGACAAACCAGGAATATATTGTTGACGTTCGGCACGTGAAAAAATCTTTTAAGGATGTCCATGCGGTTAAAGGGGTTGACCTGATGATTAAGACTGGCGAGTTTCTTGCATTGCTGGGTCCAAACGGGGCTGGAAAAACCACATTGGTTGAAATGATTGAAGGAATTCAACATCCCGATGAAGGAGAGATATTCATTTCCGGTAAACAATGGAAAAACCATCAGCATGAGCTTCATCAGATGATTGGTCTGTCGCTTCAGGAAACCCGGTTTATGGACAAACTTACAGCATATGAAACCATGCGTTTATTTGCCAGTTTTTACAAGCTAGGTATCAATAGGGTAGATGAAGTTTTTAAACTTATTGGTTTGGAGGAAAAGAAAAAATCGTATGTAAACAATTTGTCGGGTGGTCAACGTCAGCGATTGGCGTTGGGTGTCGCGCTGCTTAACAAACCTAAAATTCTGCTTCTGGACGAGCCCACTACTGGTCTCGACCCAAATGCACGCCGGGAGATATGGAATATATTGCTCGACCTGAAAAAAGAGCAGAAAACATCTCTGATACTTACCTCTCACTACATGGAAGAAGCCGAATACCTTTGCGACCGTATCGTGATCATGGACGAGGGAAAAATTTTAGCCGAAGGTTCGCTTCAGGAAATACTTACTCTTGGAGGCGGTCATCACTCGTTGGACGAATTGTTTATTTCACTCACCGGACGCCATTTATATGAATAAAATAACCAACCATCAGCTTTATCGGTTAACCGTTGCTCATTTTGCTGAAATTATTCGCGAACCGGCCGTGATCTTTTGGGGAGTAGTTTTCCCAATTTTGATGGCCTGGGGTCTTGGAATTGCATTTACTCAAAAAGGCGTAGTAACCTCAAAACTAGCCATAGTAAAAGTCATTTCAGTGACGGATTCTGTTCATGAAACAAAACTGGCGAGCTATTTAGCTGCAAATGCCGTTAAAAAGGATAGTTCATACACGATAGAGCTTAAAAATGCAAAACTGGGAAATGTTAATCTTGTGTTTATAGAAACATCGTGGACAAATGCCTATACGATGCTTAAAAAGGGCAAAGTATCTATGATTATTGAAGACAAAACATCGGAGACTAAATATCATTTTGATCCGGCAAATTCTGAGGCTAAAACTTCTTACCAACTTGTAGCAAATCTTTTTACGTATGGATCATCGTTTTATACATTCAACCAATCAAATATCGAACCGTTAACATTGACCGGCACAAGGTATGTTGATTTTTTAATTCCGGGTTTGCTGGCAATGGGTGTAATGATGGCATGTGCATGGGGAATCAGTTATACCATTATCGACCGTCGTTCGAAAAAATTATTACGACGCATGGTGGCAACACCCATGAAAAAGTCGAACTTTTTGTTTGCGTTGATAACTGCCCGGTTAACTATGAATGTGATGGAAGCTCTTCTACTTTTTGTGTTTGCCTGGTTATATTTTGGTATAAAAGTTCAGGGAAGCTGGCCTGCTTTGATTGTTATATTTTTAGCCGGGAATATTGCTTTTTCCGGCATTTCCATTTTAATATCATCACATACAGCCAACCCCGAAGTCGGGAACGGCATTATTAATGCATTGGTTACTCCAATGATGGTGGTGTCTGGTGTTTTTTTCAGTTACCATAATTTTCCTGATTGGACTTTGCCTATCATTAGAAACCTGCCCCTGACTATGATTGCCGATAGCTTTAGAAGTATTTTTAACGAAGGTGCAGGCTTTGCTGATGTATGGCGCGAAGCATTAGCGCTCACAACCATCGGAACAGTATCGTTTATTATCGGATTGAAGTTGTTTAAATGGTATTAAAAGAATAAATCCGATTTAAATTGATAAATGAATGATTAGTGATCCGAAACTCTTGAATGAATGGGATGCTTACTTTTTGAATTTACCATTGCCAATATGAGTAATGCTATTAATCCCAAAATAAGATAAATAAGGTTAGTGCTCGAGTGAGCTATCAGGGCAAAAATCTTTCCGTCTGTTTTATCTATTCCATAAAGAAATAATGATTCAATAACCATAAAATGCCAAGGGCCAATGCCTCCCTGTACAGGAGCAAGCATGGCAAGTCCACCCATAAGGAAAGTGAACATACCTGCCCATATAGTAAGGTGGTTGGTAGGCGGAAATGCAAGAAAAACAGCGTAAAGCATCAAAAACCAGAGTGTAAAAATAAGTAACGTATGACCAACAAAATACCAGATATTTTCCAACATCACAATGGATTTAATACCTGCTTTGAAATTGTGTTTAACTTTGTTTATTTTTTCACTAATCCCCGTATGTTTTAGAGGGTTAACTAAAAAAAATATAATCACAATAAGCACAACTACAGCTATTCCTAATAATATGTTGGATATGGATAAAAGTTTTACAAAATTCTCATTTATTTCAGGATGAACAGCAAAAAATTCTTTTACAATTCCAATATTGATGGCAAAGATGATAATGGCAAGAAACATCATGGTTAAAAGGTCGGCAATGCGTTCCACAATCATGGTTCCTATGAGTTTTGATGCTGGTATTTTTTCGTATTTGGCTAGAATGGTGCATCTGGCAACTTCGCCTGCCCTAGGTATAATAAGGTTTGTGAAATACATTACCACCACCGATAAAAAAATATTACTTACTTTAGGATTGTATCCTAAAGGTTTAATGAGCATTTTCCAACGAATAGCCCGGCTCCAGTTACTTACCTGTGAAAGTATAATTGAAGCAAGTATCCAAAAATAATTAACTTCTGAAAGTCCTTTTTTTAATGTCTCTCGATCCATATCCTTGTAAATCCACCAAAACAGTGTGACACCAATTAGTAATACGAGGGAATATTTCAGAACATTTTTAACGATTTGCATTCTTAAAAAATTAGGAATGGCAAATTTAGTAATAATTACCTATCAACAATTGAACAAAAATGGATGGTTGTCAACTTTTACAGGCTTTGTGTCAAATAAAAAGCAGTATTACCATTGAAATTTTAAGGTTTTCTGTAAATCTTCAATTGACTTTGCAGGCAATA
>JANXXY010000196.1 GCA_025350365.1 Bacteroidales bacterium
CGTTCTTCGATAACTTTTTTACCCAACCGATCGATGGAAGAAGCAAAGTCAAGATATACAGCCAGACCAGTTGGACCAACGCCAAAACCGGCATCGCAACGTTCCTTAGCCGCGCGTGAAGCTACGTCGCGGGGAACGAGGTTTCCAAATGCAGGATAACGACGTTCGAGATAATAATCCCTGTCATCTTCTTTTATTTGAGTAGGTTTCATTTTTCTGACACGAATGGCTTCAGCATCTTCCTTCTTTTTTGGAACCCAGATACGGCCATCGTTTCTTAATGACTCTGACATTAAAGTAAGCTTCGATTGATAATCACCGTGAACAGGGATACATGTCGGGTGAATTTGAGTAAAACATGGGTTTGCGAAACAAGCTCCACGTCTGTATGTTTGCATGGCTGCGCTGGCGTTAGAGCCCATTGCATTGGTTGACAGAAAGAATACGTTTCCGTAACCACCTGTACCAAGAACTACTGCATGGCCAAAATGACGTTCAATTTTGCCATCAATAAGGTTACGGGTAATAATACCGCGGGCTTTACCGTCAACAATAACCAAATCGAGCATTTCGGTACGGTTGTACATAGTTACTGTACCAGCTTTGATCTGACGGCTAAGCGCGCTATAAGCGCCAATTAACAATTGCTGACCGGTTTGACCGCGAGCATAAAACGTACGCGATACTTGTGCGCCACCAAATGAACGGTTATCGAGCAATCCACCATATTCGCGGGCGAATGGAACTCCCTGAGCGACACACTGGTCGATAATGTTATTACTTACTTCGGCCAACCGATGAACATTGGCTTCGCGGGAACGATAGTCGCCACCTTTAATGGTATCATAAAACAAACGGTAAACAGAGTCGCCATCGTTTTGATAATTCTTGGCAGCATTTATACCTCCCTGTGCAGCAATACTATGTGCACGCCGTGGACTATCCTGGTAACAGAATATTTTTACATTAAAGCCAAGCTCTCCAAGGCTGGCTGCTGCAGAAGCTCCGGCCAGACCGGTTCCTACAACAATAATGTCGAGTTTACGTTTATTTGCAGGATTCACCAGATTTTGGTGAGCTTTGTAATCAGTCCACTTTTCGGACAAAACGCCCTGCGGTATTTTTGAATTTAAAACTGTCATATCTTATAATTCTAATTTCTATGAATAATTATAATCACTTATTTTCCGAAGAAAAACAGGAAATAAATTGGAATAATAGCAAAGCCTGCCGGTATCACAATGGAATAGATAAGTCCGATCCATTTAATAGCCGGAGTATACTTGCTGTGGTTTACTCCTATGGTTTGAAATGCGCTCTGAAAGGCATGGTTCAGGTGAAAGGACAAGAAAATCATAAAACCAACGTAAATAATTGAATAAGCAGGCTGTGAAAACAAATTGATGGCCATACTATAAAAATCATGAACACTTTCGACTGGCTTAACACCTTGTGGCGCTTCGGTTAATCCAAGTTTTACAAAATAGAAATTAACCAAGTGCAGGCAAAGGAAAACCAAAATTACAGCGCCTGTATGAATCATGTATTTTGAAAAGAAAGATGTTTGAGAATTGTTTGTAACGGCATACCGGCTGGGACGAGCCATCCAATTCTGAATTTGCAGGATCACACCCCATATAATATGAACGATAAAACCACCAAACAGAACAAATTCCATAATTTTAATCAGCGGGTTGGTGGTCATAAATTCAACACCTGTGCGAAAAGTATCACCCCCATCATTAAGTAACAACGTTAAATTAATGCCCAGATGAACTACCAGAAACATTGCCAGGAAAAGGCCTGCCAACGACATTAATAATTTTTTTCCAATTGATGAACTAAAAAAATTCCCCATATGTATGATTTTAATTTAAGTTAATTTAAATTGCAGACTACAAAACTTGCTTTTAAAAAATAACTGCAAATGTATTGGCTTCGCCGCCTATTTGCAACCTTCGAGGTTAAATTATACGTAATTTAAAAACATTCTAAGATAATATGAATCCAGTTATCCCCCGTCGTTTATTTGAACAAAATAGAATTAAACTTAGCAAAAAGCTCAAAGAAAACTCAGTTGCTATTTTCCATTCCAATGATGAAATGCCCCGGAATGGGGATCAGTTTTTCCCTTTCCGCCAACACTCCGATATGTTCTACCTAACAGGAATTAATCAGGAGAAAACTATTTTTGTAGTGTGCCCCAACCATCCGATACCTAAAAACAGAGAGATACTTTTCATTATCAAGCCAAGCGACCATCTTGAAACATGGTATGGCAAAAAACTAACAAAATTGCAAGCTACAGAAATTTCAGGGATTCAAACTATTCTTTGGCTTGAAGAATTCAACCAGATTTTGGCTGATCATATTTATCATTCGGAAAATATCTATGTTAATCAATATGAAAATCCAAAATTCACTTCGGAAGTAGAAAGCTGTGACCAGCGTTTCACGCACGAGATAAAAAATCGCTTTCCTGCACATCGTTTTGAGCGACTGGCTCCAATAATGACGAACCTGCGTTTGATAAAAGAACATGATGAAATAAATATTCTCCGCCATGCCTGCGATATTACTTCAAAAGCCTTTCAAAGAGTTTTGCAGGTGGTAAAGCCTGGGATACACGAATTTGAAGTAGAAGCCGAAATAAGTTATGAGTTCAGAAAAAGCGGAGCCCAGGGACATGCATATTATCCCATTATTGCTTCAGGAGAAAACGCTTGTATTCTACATTATATTGATAATAGATCAGTTTGCCGTAATGGAGATTTATTGCTGATGGATTTCGGGGCTGAATTTGCAAATTATGCTGCAGATTGCTCCCGCACTATTCCCGTGAACGGAAAATTTACTGCCCGACAAAAACAGCTTTACAACGCCACATTGTCCGTATTCAATAAAACCAAAACATTAATGGTTAAAGGAACCACCATTGCTTTGCTTAACAAGCAAGTAGGAAAACTCTGGGAAGAAGAACATGTAAATCTCGGATTATATTCACTCGAAGATCTCAAGAACCATGATAGTGAAACCCCGCTATATGCAAAATATTTTATGCACGGTATATCGCACTTTCTAGGTCTTGATGTTCACGACCTCGGAACACGCCTTCAAACCCTTGAACCCGGCATGGTACTTACCCTCGAACCCGGTATCTATATTCGAGAAGAAGGGATTGGCATTCGCCTCGAAAATGATATTCTCATAACAAATGACCACCCCATTGATTTGATGAAAGATATTCCGATAGAAATTGATGAAATTGAAGATTTAATGAAACCTAAATAGATATTCGGAATTTAAGTGCATTCTCAAATTATTCATTTAAAAATTAGTTACCCAACAACGGAAACTCAGATATTCTCAAGGTCAGACATCCAATACTGGCTCTTGATAATCAATCACTAAAGAATTAGTGTGCGTAAAATAAAAATGTGTTAATTTTGTGGTTATGGGACAATTATTATTACCATTATTTCC
>JANXXY010000249.1 GCA_025350365.1 Bacteroidales bacterium
TGTCAACCGTGGTAGAAACGACATTTGAAGTACTATTATTGTCAACAAATAAACCCTGCCATTAATAATATGCCGAGTTAGGCTATGTGTTTTTTCATTTATCATAATGATACCGACAGCTATATATCAATAATTCTTCATCCATAGTCTGATAAACTATCCGATGTTCTCTATCAATACGCCTTGACAATAAACCTTTCAAATCAAATTTTAATGGTTCCGGCTTTCCTATGCCTTCAAATGGATGCCTCTGTATATCCTTAATCAGATCATTAATTTTTTTTAACATTTTCTTATCTTCATTCTGCCATGAAACATAGTCTTCCCATGCATTTTCGGAAAAAGTAATTCTCATTAGTCTTCAATTAATTTATTTTGAACTACTTTACCTTCATTCATTTGGTTTATAGATTCATATAATCTTTTGGCGTTTGTCTTAGAACTTAACAAATGCATAGTTTCTATAATTGAGTTATATTCATTTAACGATATTAAAACAGTTCCTTTCCCAGTTCCCCTTTTTATGATTAATGTATCATTATTTTTTTCAACATCATCAAGATATTTCTTTAGTCCAGTTCTAAATTCCGTATAATTTGCTACAATCATTTTCGTTTTTATTAAGTAATTCATAAAGTACAAATATAAGTACTTTATAATTCAAAACAAATACACAATAGCTTATAATGAGTCGTGTTTCTTACTATGCACCCTAACGTTGGCTATATGCCATGGTGAAGCCTATTTATTTCCACCGGCTTTTTAATTAACCTATTGATGTCAAATATTCTTCAAACTTTGGCTTATGCGTTTGCATTGTGCAATTTGCAAATGTTCTTGTTCATGTGCGTGAGCTTGATAAAACTCATCATATTTGCTTTCAGGCTTGGGTAGGCTTTAGCAACAAAAGCAACGTCTTTTGACATGATGAACTTCTTTATAAACAGGTAAAATGTCCCTTTTTTTACGTGACTGGGAACCATATGCATGATTAGCTACTACATACAAAGAAAAAATAAGCCCACAGGAGGCATTGCATAATTTCTGCTGAAAAGTTGTTGAAAAACGCGTTGGAAAATATATCTCCCTGTATTTAATCCCCTTATGGAATTGGCTTAGTTTTCAAGGGCTTAGTCCAACAATATTTAAAACACAATTGGGCTCGTAACTCGAAAATTCTCGTCTCGTCAATGAGGTACTACGTATGCCATATTTAGTACCTGCTTTTTTTGGCCAAACTGGGCCTTAAATCCTATAATGTAAGCGCAAGTTATTTTTTATAATCTAATCGAAAAGTCAAGTTGACCTCCTAATCCTAAGTGAACAATTTTTTGCAAAGTCGAAAGTCTAACCTCTTTTATATTATTTTCAATCTTTGAAATGTATGATTTTGTTGTTCCAACTTTTTCAGCCAATTCAGCCTGGGTTAGTCCTTTTTCAAGTCTTGCTTCATGCAATAGAGATCCAAGTTTAAAGTTTTCGTAGCCATTATCAAGTTCTTCTCTTAATTTGGTTCCTTTTACTCCGTAATGTTTGTTCTTGAATTCATCAAGGGTCATTTTGTTATTTGTTTTCATTATCGTATTCCTCCTTAATTTTAAATGCTCTCTCAATTTCCTTCTTTGGAGTCTTTTGCGTTTTCTTTTGAAATCCGTTTGCTAAAATTATCAGCTTCCCGTGGTTGAAAAAAACAAAAGATTCTGAAAATATCACTCCCGAGTTTTACTCGAATTTCATACAATCCGTCAGTCGATTCTATGTGCTTAAGATATACCTTCAGGAACCCTTTCTAATTCTTCAATCAACTCGATAGTCCAAATGATTTTCGCTTTTACTTTTTCTGATTGCTCAATGAAGAACTTTTCAAAGTAATCTTTGTAGAAAATCGCTGTCCTATTTTCTTTTTGATTCCATTGGGCAAAGATACGAAATGTTTCACTAAGGTGCAACATTTTTATAATTTGCACTAACGTTGATTGTATGCAGCGTGCGGGAGTTCGTGGCCACTTCATTATCTACCGTTACTGCCCTTGCCAGCGAGTAATAAACTTGAATTCGTTATAAAACCCGCATGATGTATACACTGTGTTGAACTAAACCTCACTAGCGTTCGGCGGCATAGTGTCAACGAAAACTAGTATTTTTGAGATTTACTTTTAAGTAAAATTCATATGATGACAAATTTAAAAAAAATTTGAACAAGAAGTTGTCCTTCGTAATTTAAGTCCACGAACCAGTCAAAGTTACTGGTGGCACATTGCCGATTATCAGAATCTCTTGTCTGTTAATTTTTTGGGTTTTAATCCAAATTGCTACAAATTCAGCTGAACTCGCGGTGTAACTTATTATATTTTACCTAACGTTGGCGGTATGGTCAGTAAGGGATTGCGGGACGTCGTTTCTATCTGCCGAGATGAAATGTTGATGCGGGTGATAAATTTCGCATACCACTGAAGCCTTATTGGTTATACGCGTGTGTGCAGCGTAGTCTTTTATTCTATTGATAACACTTTTGATAATCCAAGTTTTATCTCGTCCATTTGGATCTCAGAAATATTTCCCAGCTTTTTTACAAATCTTTCTTGTTACTGCCCGAACCTGAAAAAAATCAGCAGAGAAATCCTTATTCAAACCATTTTTTGAATTTGGCTCCAATTTTATCATTCAAGGGGCAATTTCATATCTATCTTTCCAATCAGTAATAGGAACAATTATCTTTAACGGCAATTTCCCCAATGAATCATCGCTTACAATAATTGCAGGGCGAACCTTTTTAATCTCTGCGCCAACGGTAGGGTCAAGATTTATCAATCAAAATTCACCTTGTTTCATAAAAATCTACAAAATCAAGATTTGTAAATGCTACCAATTCTTTGTCTGACCTATAATCAGAATACAAAGCTCTAACAAATAAATATCACCAATAAAATCGAGAAATTATTTCACCTCCGCTTTTACCGGACAAAAGTCAACACATCGGGCACAACTGTAACATGACCCCTTATTGGTAGTATAATCGGTTCGGTATTGGATGATGGAAAGGCTTGCCAACGTTAGCCCGAACACAAGGCCAAGGAAACCTCCTAAAATCCAGCCGCCAATATAAAACTTTTGGACAATGGCTGCCGCCTCCGTATATAATTTGTCAATGGGCTTTCCGGTGGATTTAAATGTGGTGATTTCCAGGGAGACTTTGCCGGGTTCTTTGACATTCGAAATCAAAAGTTCGTTTGCCAGTTTTACTTTTGGATTTACATTTGCCAAATTCTCATGAAATCTTGACCCTGTCCATCCACCTAACACAACCAGAAATGGGGTAATCAGAAAATAAAATGCAAAGCGCTTCACCATTATATTTCTTTTTTCATTGTTCTTTGTCGGTGTAGGCATGTTAATAGCGCCAAAAGGACATGAGTTTTCGCACAAACGGCATTCAATACATTTACCCGGAGCTATGGACAAATGATTTTTCGATACCCTGCTTACCAAATTCAGAAGTATGCCATATGGACAAAGAAACCTGCAATATGGTCGTGCAATGAATACACCAATAAGTAACAGAATACCGCCAATTGCAAACATCATGAATGTGGCATTATGCCTGAAGATGCCTACAAAAGGATCGTAACGGCAAACAATGTAATCAGTTCCGGTGGCTGAATATAAAACGGCAAGACCCAGGTAAATAAAAGGTATGAGACCAAGTACCTTTTGAACCCACGATTTCAGCGGTAATGGACGAAGTACAAAAATATCCTGAATGGCTCCTAAGGGACATATCCCTGCACAGAAGGTCCTTCCATAAAAAAGAGTAAAAACCAACGGTATAATGAAAAAGGCGATGGCGGTGATTGGTATGTGATAATCGGGATAAAACAAGGCCATTGTTACGTTTTGTAATGATCCAACCGCGCAAATACAACCTTTGCGATAAAAGCCAAAATAGACAAGCGAAAAAATGGTCATCCAGAAAACCCCCTGGCGCGATCGCTTCTTAAGAATTAACCAGGTAATGAGCGATAAACTCCCGATAAGCGCTACCACGTCAAAATATTCCATAAACACAGATCGGGGGCTTGGCGTCTGCATTACCGGTTGTACATATTTTGTTTCAAATTCAGGCTTGGGGAATCGTTGTTGCGCGAAGATATTTAGTACCTGAACGGACAAAAGCAGGGTAAGCAATACAATTGACAGATGCTTCTTCATTGGTTTTTTTTAAAAACAATAGGCTAATTAATGCTATTGATAAAGTTAAACTCAGTGTTTATTTACTAGCGACTTACTACTTTTTTCCCTTTACGAATCCTTTAAATAAGTATGCTTCGCTGGCCGATACGCGGCTAAAAGCATCGGCCGGACAGGCTCGGGCAATCGCACACTGATTGCAGTTTACACACAGTTTATGATTGATTTGCAGTTGAAGAGATCCGTTGCCAAAAGCTCCACAACCTTTCACACATTTTCCGCATCCGATACATAGTTCTTCAATAATCTGATATTCGAAAAATGGTTCCTCAACGAATTTACGCACGATAGCGCTGGTTGGACATAGCTGATTTTCAGCCGCTGTATTCAAATCTTTGGTGTCAGGTCTGAGATAGCCGCCACACAAATCACAATAACCGCACATGTCATAAACATGAGTGCATTTCACAGCCGATGTTTCCAAAACACAGCTGGTAGCGCACCGTCCGCATTGCACACATTTTGAAGGGTCGAGCTGCCAAACGGATTTCCCCGCAATTGCTCGCCTGGTTAAGGCAACACCAATTCCTGTAAGTCCCAGAGCGATTCCTACGCGAAAACTACTGTTTATAAAATCTCTCCGGTTATATTTTTTCTTGTCTTCCATATTAAAAGTCGTAAGGGCCAAGTCGTAAACAAGTCTTGAATAATCAGGGTATAATGTTTTTTTATTAAAGCTTTCAAAACCCGTCCAACCTTTCTTAAAAAGGAGTGCTAACTATAGTGAGAAGCCAATTATAGCCCTTTTTTAATGGGTTGGGATTAAAATCATTATTTCTTTTCAAAAATCCGAACCAATTTGGACGATGCATCGAGTACATAGATAATTCCCTTTGAGTCGGCAGCTAAATCGTGAATACGTGCACCAATGCTGCAATTATTTAGCGCCTGAGTGTTAGGATCGGAAAGCGACGCCACGATACATTCAAACTTACCTGACTGATCATGCAGTTTTATGCGATCCAACCCTTTCTCACTAGTTACAAATTTTCCGTTGGGAAGTATACAAAAATGAATTGGATTACAGCAGCCTGCAAATCCATTAGGTTGCATAGATGCCACTCCCCATGAAGTACGAAAACCACCATTTTCAGTGAAATTGATTAACTCGTGTTTGCCAGGGTTTACGATCCACAACTCATTATCAGGACTAAGAGCCACATCGAAATATAAACTCGGTACAATGAATCCGTCAATACCTTTTGATTTATCTTTCTTTCCAATTACGGTTATTAATTTGCCATCCGGATCGTACCTGAAAACGAGACGATTTTCGGCATCTGCCACATACACATTTGTTTCGTTTACCGCAATAGAAGTGATATATCCCTTCGAATTATAGCTTTTCCAATTTGTTTGTTTTCCACTTTTAGTAGAATAAACTTCAACATGATTTCCAATACCAGCATAAAGTATATCGCCGGATATGGCAATACAATTAGCAGAGGAATCGAGTTTTAAGGTGTTCACCTTCTGCAACGATTTGTTGAAAACCTGAACTTCATTGTCTCCGGCTATGTATATGTTCGAGCTGCTATCAATGGCAAGTGCATGAACAACACCCAATGATGGATTGATATGCCTTACTTCGCGGTAGCAAATAAGTGAAGAATCAATTTTCCTGAGTTTTTCCAGATTGTATTCCGTTGGGTTACCCTGATTATTTTCCCGGTTGGTGAACAAATCGCGACCAATTAGAAATATAACAACTAACAGGAAGAGAAGCGACAGACCAATTATTAGTTTTTGTTTCATTTCATGATGTTTTACTTTGCTTTTACGTCTATGCAAACCATTTGTTTCGAATCGCGCATCAACAGTTTTCCATCGGCAATGGCAAGAGGTCCCCAGGCATCCTGGCCGTCGATAATTTTTGCTTTATCAAGAAAAATAAATTTCGAAGTGCTGGCTTTTGCAATGGTTAGAGTTCCTTCGTCGTTTAGAATAAAAAATTTACCGTCGGCTATGATATATGGGCCTAAACCATAACGGTCGGTTTTGCTGCTTGTCCATAAGATATTTTTTAAATCATTGGGTTTACAGCAAACAAGTTGGTTTCTGGTTGTTCCTCCGTCTTTTGGCTGTATCGTGAACAGAAAATTATTGTAAAGTATAGGAGTTTGCTGTTCTGAAGCAACGCCATCGTTTGGCTTGTACATTTGAAGTATTTTTACGGAAAATGCATTGCCTTCCTTCACCAGTTGAATTAATGTTCCTCCGGCGCCGTAACCGGCAGTCATAAATATTTTCCCGTTGTCCAGAATCACGGGAGATGGAGCTACTACCGAAGGTCTAAATTTATCTGATTTCCAAAGGATCTTCCCTCGGTTCGAACCTTCTGCCGAAACACCAACCATTCCTCCAACGGCGCAATACACATACATTTTCTTTCCGCCAAATTTCATTGTTACAATTGATGAATGAGACATTTGCCAATTGTCGGGATTTGGCGTTTCCCAAGCTACTTTACCCGTGGCACAGTCAATACCAATCATTAATGAACTCCCTCCCGGCGCAATTATAGCGGTGTCGTTATCAATAAGAGGGCATTGTCCGGTATACCATAGGGGCACTTCGACCTTGTATTTTTTTACAAGGTCAATTCCCCATAAAAAATCGCCATTTTGAGGATTGCAGCACATCACATGGCATTTGGGGCCTATGGTAACAATATATTTGTCGGTCATGGCCGGAACGGTTCGCGACATGCCGTGGTTTCGCTTTAGGCTTACACTATACCAGCGTCGCCAGATCTCAGCTCCTGTTTCGAGCGAAAAACATCGAAGAGCATCGTTCTTTTTACGTTCATCATAATCGAGGATATATACTTTTCCATTATAAATGACTGGTGCGGCATGACCTTCGCCAAGCTCGACCTTCCATAATATTTTCGGACCGTATTTGCCCCAATTATCAATTAGTTTGATTTTCTCTTTATTGATGTTATCCATATCAGCGCCTCTGAATCTTGGCCATTTACCTGTGAGGGCTGAAGTGAAGGTGGAATATTCCTTAAATTTCTCGCCGATTACAACCAGTGTATCAGCGCTTCCATCCTTCAATGGACGGTGATCAAGACCAGGTACATTAGCCGATAAATACTTTACAGGATTGTGGAAAAACCAATAGCTAAAAACAGCAATACTAGTGATGATAACCCCTGTAAGAATATATTTTTCAGTTCTGTTTTGCATTCAAATATTGTATCTAAAAAAGTGGTTCTGTTTGCAGCCTTAAGGCAAATCCCCTAACGTATAAAACGGCTAATATAAATAAATGATTTAATTTTAACTAACAAATCAATACGATGAAAATACACCTTGCTATCATTATCTTTC
>JANXXY010000275.1 GCA_025350365.1 Bacteroidales bacterium
GACTGGCAGATGGGCAGTGGTGGTAGTAGTTCCGTATATTGGGGTCCTGAGGGTCGCGCATTTGATTACAACCTTGATTACTGGTCACCAACCAATACTTCGGCCTATTATCCCAGAGTTAATGGTATAAAAGAAGCTGCATCAACTAGGTACATTCAGAATGCAGCCTATATCCGTCTTAAAAGTATTGTTGTTGGTTATACCATACCAAAGGCAGTTTATAAACGCATAGGTATTGATGAGTTCAGAATCTATTGTTCCGGGCAGAATCTTTGGACTTACACGAAGCTCATTAAGGGTGTGGATCCTGAAGGTATAGTAGATCCGCAAGGATGGGGTAACGGTGAAGTTTATCCTATTCAAAAAGCCCTCTCTGTAGGGTTAAATATTACTTTTTAAATAAACCTGTTTTAAGAACTGAACAAATGAGATCAATAACAAGATTTTTAACGATATTTTGCTGTTTGGCAATTTACGCCTGCAATGATAAATTTCTCGATTTGAAACCAATCGACAAACTCTATGATGGGAATTTTTGGCGAACTCCAGCAGATCTGGCCTTATATTGTAATAGTTTTTATGGTCCTGATATGTTTCCCTATATTATTGCGTGGAATCCATTACCAATTGTGATGGACGAGATGAGTGATGATATTATTGCTACCGGAGACGGATCCGGACAAATAACCACCGCTGCCGGTCTGCGTATTGTCCCCGGATCAGGGGGTTTATGGGCTGCATCAAGGGATATTGCTAATATTAACTCGGATGACTGGAGCGTTATTCGTGCATGCAATATTTTTTTAAAACAATATACAACGGCTGCAGGCGATCAGGCATTGATTAATCATTATGCCGGAGTAATACGTTTTTTCCGTGCGATGGATTATTTTAAAAAAGTATCGCACTTTGGGGATGTCCCATGGATTGGGCAGCCATTGAATATTAATTCGGAAGAATTGATAACACAAAAGAGAGATCCAAGAGCATTGGTAATGGATAGTGTACTGGAAGATTTGAATTTCGCGGCAGCCAACTGTCTGCCACCGGCTAATCAACCTCGCGGCGCAGTTAATGTGGATGTTGTGAATGCTTACAAATCAAGAATTTGTTTATTTGAAGGCACTTTCATGAAATCTCGCAATTTGGGAGGATATGAGAAATTTTTGCAGGCCGCTGTTGAAGCCTCCGGAAAAGTTATGCAATCAAAGAGATACCAAATTTGGAAGGGCACAGGAGATCCGAAAAGGAACTATCGGGAGCTTTTTTGGCAGAATGATATTTACGCCACAAAAGAATGCATTATGGGTCAGGAATATTATCCTGCTAAAGGAAGTTTTAATACACAAACGGCTGATATGCCAAACGGTGGAGGCCCCAAAGGTATGTCGATGTGGTTCGTGAGATCGTACTTGAATGCCGACGGAACTCCGTTTGCCGCAAATATGAATCAAACATGGATTGAGGAAGTAACCGCAAGAGACGGTCGACTCGCTCAGACAATTACAACGCCCGGATACATATGGTTCGTCGGCCAGGCTGCATCTTACGGCGATACAGTTGAGATTGCATCAATTGCGGGAAGCAGAAATCCTACCAGGGGAATTAATCGCAACTACGGTGCAATTACCGGTTATCAGTTGACCAAATGGTGTATGAATACGCTTGATCAACAAACTGTAGGAAATGGAAATAATGGATATATGTTAATGCGTTATGCCGAGGTATTGTTAAATTTTGCTGAAGCCGATGCTGAATTAGGCATCCTTACCCAATCTGATCTTGACAAATCAATAAACCTGTTGCGTGACAGAGTTGGTATGATACCCATGTCAATTACTCCGCTTCATGACCCTAATTCAGATTGGGTAATTGAAGGAATTTCTCCTTTGCCGTCCGACTTGATTATTGAGATCAGAAGGGAAAGGCGCGTTGAAATGGCTGCGGAAGGTATTCGAAGAAACGATTTGATGCGTTGGAAAGCCGGCAAATTATTAGAACTTCCGCCAATAGGAGTAAAATATGTTGCTTCCGATTATAAGGAGAATAAATATCCTGCATTAGCTCTCAAACCGGATGTAAGTGTTTTTTATGATGAAAACATGCGAATCTGGCCATGGAAGAAAACTTATCCAAAACGGGTGTTTGATGAAGCCAAAGATTACCTATGGCCTATTCCATCGGATGTAATTAATAAAAGTAATGGTGGAATCATTCAAAACCCTGGATGGTAATATAAATAATTGAATAATAATAAATTGATCTAGTAATATATATCCAAACTATGGTAATAGTAAACCTTATAAATTAGCGGTTAATTAAGTATTCCAATTTTCTGAATTGATAAGGTTGCAAAAGATAAAAATGATTAATTGTCTAAACAGTTGAATATAATAATCATAGCCATTTTTATATAAATTATAAAATAGTATCTATTTAATTTTCAATAGAATACTTAGAATGAATTAGGTGGAGAAAAATTTTCTAATTCATTGTTAAATTACTTAACATGTCCGATACGCGTTAGCAAAATGGAAACGAATCGAAGAGATTTTATTAAGAAAGGAACGATTGCCGGATTGGGTTTATCCGGATTGCTTTTATCGAAGGATTTATCAGCTCAAAACCTTTCTAAAATCAGACCCATGGCAAAGTCCGCGTCAGCCTTAATAAGATTGGGTTTTATTGGAACGGGAAGTCGTGGTTGTTCTCATCTTAATGAATCAATAAAAACCGGATTAGTGGATATCGTGGCAATTTGTGATATTAATCCTGCTTCAATCGATAATGCCAAAACAATAATTTCCAGAAATGGAAAAAAAGAGCCAAAGATATATTCCGGCAATGAATTTGCCTTTAAGAATATGCTCAAAGACGAAAAATTGGATGCCGTAATAATTGCTACCCCATGGGAATGGCATGTGCGCATGGCGGTAGCTTCCATGAAAGCCGGAGTACCTTATACTGCGGTGGAAGTATCTGCCGCCAACACACTTGAAGAGTGTTGGGATTTGGTGAATGTACATGAGGAAACCGGTATGCAACTTATGATTCTTGAGAATGTGTGTTATCGTCGCGATGTTATGGCAGTGCTCAATATGGTACGCACAAATATTTTCGGCGAGTTAATTCATTGCCGTTGCGGATATGAGCACGATCTGCGCGGAGTTAAATTCAATGACGGTGAGCATTATTCTTACACAAACGGCGGTGACTTAAAAATGGGAAAGAAAGCATTTTCAGAAGCCCAGTGGAGGGGATTGCATGCCATTAAAAGGAATGGC
This sequence comes from Bacteroidales bacterium, assembly GCA_025350365.1. GTDB lineage: Bacteria > Bacteroidota > Bacteroidia > Bacteroidales > JAAUTT01 > JAAUTT01. Next base: position 3,285 of record JANXXY010000275.1, read on the forward strand.
GACTTGTATCCCACTCACGGCATCGGACCGGTGTCAAACTGGCTTGACATTAACAGAGGCAACCGCTTTCTAACATTGTCCGCCATGGCCTCCAAATCGAGAGGACTGCACAAGTTTATCATTGATAACGGCGGTGCCAAGCATCCTTATGCCGATATTAATTTCAATTTGGGAGATATTGTTACTTCCATGATCAAATGTGCAAACGGAGAGACCATTATTGTAACTCATGACACGAATCTTCCCAGACCCTATTCACTAGGTTTTCGAGTGGAAGGTACTAATGGATTATGGTATAATGACGGAGATCATATTTATGTTGAAGGGAAATCAAAAGTGCCTGATGAATGGGATGATTCAGCAGGTTGGATAACCCAATACGATCATCAATACTGGCGTGAAAAGGGAAAGGAAGCAGCGGGTGGCGGCCATGGTGGCATGGATTTTATTATGCTGATAGATTTTTTTGATGCTGTAAAAAACAAAAAACAAGTGCCGTTTGATGCATATGATGCTGCAACCTGGAGTGCAATTTCGGCTCTTTCTGAGATGTCAATAGCCCGGGGCGGAGCATTGGTTGATTTTCCTGATTTCACAAGAGGAAAATGGATCAAACAGCAGCCATGGTTTGGCATAGACGCAGCTTATCCAATTGATGCTAACCGAAGACTGATTAATAATATTTTTTAAAATGACTTATGTGATTTACAACACTTCGTTAAATTTGAAAATTTGAAAATGAGAAAATTTGAAAATGATTGATTAATAATTATTTACGTTGAATTTCTGTTTTTGAAGATGCCTTCATTATCAATAACTTAAAAAATTATACCGAAGTATTAGATCTTGATAATAATCATCAAATGAAAGAAATAATTTTCATTGGCCAACTTGCTCTGATTTTTCTGATTCTTCCGACTTGTAAGAACCCGGCAAAAAATTCTATGTTGAATCGGCTGAATGCAGTGCAAGTTAATTCAGGATTTAAAATGGATAATTATTGGGTGTGGTGCGGCTCTGTAATAAAGGTGGATTCAATATATAATTTATTTGCATCCAGATGGCCTAAAACGAGAGAGTTTCCCCTTGACTATTTTGAATCATCGGAGATAGTCAGAGCTACTTCAAAATCAATATTAGGCCCTTATGAATTCAAAGAAATAGTGATTGGCGAGCGGGATTCATCCTACTGGGATTCCAATATGGCCCATAATCCAACAATTGTTAAAATCGGAAATGAATTTGTATTATTTTATATAGGATCGGATTTTACTACTATGCGGTCAGGCAGTGACAGGTACCTAAGAAGAATTGGTTATGCCGTTTCTTCAAAAATTGAAGGACCATGGCACAGATCCGAAAAGCCGATAATTAATACGGAATCAAATAATCCGGCCATACTCATTGATAAGGGCAAAATCAAACTAATGTTTAGAGATGATAAACTAAGGGTCTATTTAGCCGATGCTGACAGTATTTCCGGCCGTTTTAAAATTTTAAACGACAATGTTTGGCCTAAAAGTGAACTCGAGGATTTTTATATGTTTAAAACTGATAATCAATATCATCTTATTTGCGAAGATGGAGACGGATATATAACAGGCCATGAAAAATGGGGTGCACATCTATATTCAGATGATGGTGTCCATAACTGGAAAAAGTATGGCAATGGTATTGCTTATGACCACGAAATCCGGTTTGCTGGTGATTCAGTTTTAAAATGTACCCGAAGAGAGCGACCTCAACTGGTGATTGAAAATAATAAAATAATTTGTCTGATTACTGCCGTTTATGATGGGAAAAATAGCTGGTGTCAGCCTGTGATGTTAGACCCGCCCATTGAATTAAAAAATAAATGAAAAGCAAATTAGAAAATACCTGTATGAAAATTTTTGTCTCTAATCTGGCCGGGAAAAGTTTGTCAAGGTGCTCGAAACAGCATAAAAATGGGAAGGAGGAAAACATGAGAAAGTTAATTCAGGAGTGATTGAGAGGAATATTCCTCTATAGCGTGGCGAAATATATTTAAAACAAGTTTTTAAATGACAACACTTTGGTAAATTTTCAGCAATATTCTTAAAATAAATTACTTAGACATATATTGAAATATTTCTTTATTTCTATGTATTTCAACGTATTACATTTTATAAAAAATGCAGAAATTGAAAAATTACCGAACTATTAGAATGATTTAGACGCAATTAAATAGCTTTTGCTCATAAACCGGATTACTACGGTTAAATAATTAAATATTTATAAATAAAATTTTGCTCAAACTAATTAAAAGATTATGAAAAATACAGTAAAAGTTTTGATTATTATATGTTTAGGGATTTCATCCTTTTATGGTTGTAAAAAAGATAAAGCAACTCCCGATACGACCATTCCTACAATTTCGATCACCAAGCCTACTGCTTCACAGGCATTTCTTCCGGGTGACACAATTATTTTTCAGGCAAGCTTTAGTGATAATGCGCAACTCCTAAACTATACTATTGCAATCACCACCTCGGTAGCAGATGGTTGGAGTTATACAAAAGCTTCGACAAATTTTACTGCCGGAGTCAAACAACAGGATATTACTCTTAAAGATATTATTATACCAATAAATATCAACGGCAAACCGATTGCTGCCGGAAAGTACTCTATGAAGGTAACATGCAATGATGCATCGAACAACATGGCCGAAACAACTCTTGAAATCAATATCGGATCCGTAACAAAAAAACGTATTGCATTTTTGCAGGAACCCGGAATGCTAAGTCCTCAGCTGGGATTACAGAATGCATTGAAAGATAAAGGATACACTGTAGATACTCTTTACGCACCTTTTGATCTTACAATTTCGGCTTACGCACCTTTTGATTTTACAGTTTTGGCAGGTTATGATCTTGTAATTATCAGCAGAACGGTAAGCAGCAGCGAATTTAAAGATTCTGTAGCATGGAACGCACTAAATGTGCCGGTTATAGTGTTAAGTTCGTGGTGTGCAAGAAATACCAGATTAAGATTGTTTAATACTACGTCTGTTGTTCCAACTGCTGATGGGACTGTTGTAGCAACCACTCTGGTAACAAAAGCCTTACCGATACAGAATACAGGTGGATCAGGTTATGATACGGTATTCCATAATGTAACAACTGGAGGAAATGCTTTCCCATATGTTAAATGGTTCTATGATTTTATCGATTATTACAAAGCAGATTTTGTAGCTGAATCAACCGGGAAATTATTGGCAGTGTTTGCCGATGATGCTACTGCAGGCGCCGGAGCAGTAATTATGGCAAGGTGGGAACCTAATACCACAACATTTAAAGGCTCAGGTATACACGCTAATTACAGGACTTATATGAATATGGGCGCTGATGATGATATTGGAACTTCAGCCAAAAATTTTGATAGCTATACGGATGCCTCACTAACTCTTTTCCTTAATGAAGTAGCATTCGTAACCAAAAAACATTGATCGATGTTAGTAACCTAATAAAAATTATTGGTTAAAAAATATCTTAAATCAATGACGGGTTACTATCGAAATTACAGCAGAAAATCAATAATAACTGATTTTCTGCTGTATATAATTTAAATACATGCGGGCTTCATTATGAAAATAAGTAACTCATAGTACAAATTTCCATGGCAAAAACGCAGAGATTATTATCCCTGGATGTTTTCAGAGGAATGACGATTATGATGATGATTATCGTGAATAATCCGGGTGACTGGGGATTCGTATTTTCACCATTACTTCATTCCACTTGGAATGGTTGCACTCCTACCGACCTCGTTTTCCCTTTTTTTTTATTTATCATGGGGACGGCCATGTACTATTCCTTTAAAAAATACAACTTTTTATTAAACTGGAAATCAGTAAATAAAGTTTTAATACGTACACTTATAATATACCTGATAGGTATATTATTAAACGCCTTTCCGTTTATAAATACTAACTTAAGTCACATACGGATTATGGGCATACTGCCGCGAATTGCTATTGCCTATGGCATTACTTCCCTTATAATACTTGGTTTACGCATAACTTATGTGAAAATTATAACAATAGTGATTCTGTTAGGTTACTGGCTATTGCTGATGATTTTCGGGGGTAACGATCCTTATTCGTTGATTGATAATTTTGTAAGAACATTTGACATATTCATTCTGGGAGCGAATCATATGCCTTCGCATTCAGGAGTAATATTCGATATTACCGGACTATTGAGCACTCTCCCGTCTATAGCCAGTGTTTTATTTGGGTTTTTTATAGGCAGAATCATAGACAATTCTGAAAATAGCCGAAGTGCTGTCATTAAAATTTTAATTAACGGACTTATACTATTATTAGCCGGTATGGCATGGAATTTAATATTTCCGATAAATAAACCTCTATGGACTAGTTCCTTTGTACTATATACCAGCGGTTGGGCTATGATAATTTTTAGCCTGTTACTATGGATAATTGATGTAAAAGGTTATAAGAATTGGACTAATCCATTGCTGTGCTTTGGATTGAATCCGATGTTTATATATGTTATGGCTTGTGTTTGGGCAGATATTCTCGGTTTGATCAAAATCAAATCTCAATTTGGTAAATTTATTACCTTAAAAGAATGGATGTTCACGCACATATTTTCTCCAATAGCCGGGAATATGATTGGCTCACTATTATTTGCAATACACATGGCGATAATTTTCTGGCTGATAGGCTGGTTTTTGAAAAGAAACCAAATTTATATCAAAATATAAGTAATGAAAGTGTAATTTAATATTTATGAGTATCCGGTGGTGTACCCAAAAATAATTTTTTATTTTTTAACCTTAGTAGAAAGTAATGATGACGCAAACACAACCTTATTACCTTATTTTATAATCAGTTATACACCAATAAGGTAATAAGATTCGTTAGTACTTTATCTTAAATTCTACTAAGGTTAGTTGAAAAAAATAAGGTTTTTTTCAACTAATTCCAAATTAATATAATTGAAAACCTAAATACTTTGAAATGATGAAAAATTTGAAATTTCTACTTGCAGCAATTATTTTTACGATTCTTGTGCAATTCGCATATGCCCAGAATAAGAAAACATCAACCGATTCTATAGCTGGTAATGAAAAAATATCAAAAGAAGAATACGAATGGTTAAAACTCGACTGGCCCAGGTTAAAACGATTCAGGAATGAAAATGCAAAACTTGGACTGCCTGCCCCGAATGAAAACCGGGTTGTATTTATGGGAAATTCCATTACGGAAGGTTGGATGCGTGAAAGCCCTGAATTTTTTGCAGGTAAACCATATATCAATCGGGGAATAAGTGGACAAACCACTCCTCAAATGCTGGTTAGGTTTCGGGCCGATGTAATCCACTTAAAACCAAAAGTGGTCGTTATTCTGGCTGGCACCAACGATATTGCAGGAAATTCAGGTCCTTCAACGCTCGAAATGATTGAAGATAATCTTGCATCAATGTCTGAACTTGCCAGGGCAAATAAAATTCAGGTGGTGCTATCTTCCATCCTGCCAGCTTATGACTACCCCTGGAAGCCTGGTTTGAAACCGTATGAAAAGATTTTGATATTAAATAAGTGGATAAAAGACTACGCGGCCAAAAACAGTTGTTTTTATCTGGATTATTATTCAGCAATGGTCGATGACCGACCCGGTATAAAAACAGAATACAGTTCAGATGGTGTTCACCCTAATAAAATGGGATACAGTATTATGGCTCCTTTAGCCGAAAAAGCCATATCGAAAGCATTAAATAAAAAACCTTAATTACTTATTATATTGAATCTTTTATAACGCCTTATATAATTGAATTAAAATGCTGAAAATATCACCTTTCTTATTTTTATTATCTGCTTTTGTTTGTGCAACGTGCAGCACAAATAAGTTGGCATATTTTAAAATGCCGAAAATAGATGCTCATGTGCATATTCGTACTGAGAATCCGGAAATTGTTATGAAGGCTAAAAAAGAAAATTTCATATTTTTAAGTATTTGCACAAATAAAAGCGATCAGGCATTTGTTGACAAACAAATACGGATATCAAAAAAGCTTCAGCGTCAATTTCCCAACCAATTCTTTTATATTACAACTATTTCGATGGAAGAATTTAGAAAACCAGGTTGGCAGGACAAAACAATATCTAAAATAAAATTAGATTTCGATGATGGCGCTATTGGTCTCAAACTATGGAAGGACATCGGAATGATACTGCGTGATTCAACCGGAAACTTTATAATGATCGATGATCCCAGGTTTGATGCAATTATAGATTATGTTGCCAAAAGAAATAAAACTTTGTTATTGCACTGCGGCGAACCTAAAGATTGTTGGTTGCCTGTTGATTCAATGATGGTAACGCAAAGTAAGGACTATTATAAAGAACACCCTCAATATCATATGTATTTGCATCCGGAATGCCCCGGTTATGATGAGCAAATTACAGCCAGAAACAATGTGCTCGTGAAACATCCCAATCTAAGGGTTGTAGGCGCTCATTTAGGCAGTCTGGAATGGAGTGTAGATGAACTGGCAAAATGTCTGGATCGTTACCCGAATTTTGCCGTGGATATGTCGGGCAGAATTTGTTTTTTTCAGTCACAAAACAGAGATAAAGTGCGGGACTTTATTATTAAATATCAGGAAAGACTTCTGTATGGCACTGACTTTGGAATTAGTGAAGCAGAGAATTTGAAGGACAAAGCTGAACAAATGAAAAATGAATGGCTGCAAGATTGGATGTATTTTTCCACACGAAAAGCAATGAAATCATACAATATTAAAGAATCATTTATAGGTCTTGATCTTAATGATAGTGTATTAAGGAAAATATATTACTTAAATGCACTTCGTTGGTATCCGGAAATGCAAACCAAAAGTCTTTAAAAATAACAGACAAATGAAATCAGCGATATGAAGAAAATATGGATTGTTTGGATTATAGCAATTATCATGTGTAATGTTTTGGATGCTCAACAGAAAATTGATTACAGTAAAACCAAATCATTGCATGTAATTGCTACATCTCATTTGGATACACAATGGCAATGGACAATTCAGAATACTATCAATGAATATATTCCAAAAACACTAAAAGGCAATTTTGCATTGTTTGAAAAATTTCCAGGCTATAATTTTAGTTTTGAAGGGGCAATTAGATATATGTTTGTAAAAGAGTATTTTCCAAACGATTATTTGAAATTGAAAAAGTATATCTCCGATGGCCGTTGGAATATTGCCGGAAGCTCACTTGATGCAGGAGATGTGAACATACCATCACCAGAGGCAGTAACGAGGTCAATACTTTATGCACAGGACTTTTATCAAAAAGAATTCAATAAAAAGAGTCGTGATCTTTTTTTACCTGATTGTTTTGGTTTTGGCTATGCTTTGCCAACAATTGCTTCAAGTTGTGGGTTAAAAGGTTTTTCGACCCAGAAGTTGGGCTGGGGTTCGAGCATTCCATTCGGAATTGGAGCCTGGCAGGGGGTTGATGGTTCCAAAATACTGGCAGAACTCACTCCTGGCAGCTATCTGTCTCACATTACCGGTGATTTAAGTAATAATCAGGACTGGATTGATCAAGCTGACTCTCTGGGGGTAAAGTCAAATACATATGTTAGTTACATGTATTTTGGAGCAGGTGATAAAGGAGGCGCTCCTAAAGATGAGTCAGTTGAATGGCTGGAAAAAAGCCTTCACAATTCAGGAAAATTAAAAGTCATATCAGCTCCCTCCGATCTCTTATGCAGAGAAATTGGAAATGATCAGTTACAAAAAATGCCGGTTTATCAGGGCGAGTTACTATTATCCACCCATGGCACTGGTTGTTACACTAGTCAGACTGCCATGAAGCGTTGGAACAGACAGAACGAAATATTAGCGGATGCTGCTGAAAGAGCATCAGTTGCAGCGGACTTGCTTGGCGGAATCCACTATCCCAAAAATAAATTGTCTGATGCTTGGAAACGTTTTCTCTGGCATCAATTTCATGATGATTTAACGGGAACCAGTATCCCCGAAGTCTACACATTTTCGTGGAATGACGAACTTCTCAGCCGGAAACAATTTTCAACCGTACTGGAGGATGGTGTCGGCGCTGTTGCAAGCGGCCTCGATACAAGAGTAAAAGGACTGCCAATAGTGGTATATAACCCACTTTCTGTGGAACGGGAAGATATAATAAATGCTTCAGTAATTTTTGATAAGGTTCCATCATATATTACAGTTTTTGATGCGGCTGGCAATGAAATTCCTTCCCAAATAGTTGGGCAGAATAAAAACATCGTCGATATTATTTTTCTTGCAAAAGTACCTTCAGTAAGTTTCTCGGTATTTGATGTAAGAGCCGCTATTTCCCCTTCAAAAATAAAAAACGATCTTAAAATTACAAGTAAATCATTGGAAAACGCCCATTATCTTGTTAAAATAGATAATAATGGCGATGTGTCAAGTATTTTTGATAAAGTTCAGGTGAAAGAATTGTTGCAAAGTCCCATCCGCCTCGTTCTTTATACTGATATTTCAGATGAATGGCCCGCCTGGGAGATTTCCTATAATGCCATTTCAACAAATCCTTTAGCCTTTGTAGATGGTAATCCTAAAGTCGAAATAATGGAAAATGGACCTGTGCGCATCTCAATAAAGGTTACAAGAGAAAAGTACGGCTCACAATATGAGCAGTTTATTACCCTTGCAAATGGCGAATCCGGAAGTAAATTGGATTTTGTTAATAAAATTAATTGGCGTTCACAGGGCAAATTATTAAAAGCATCGTTTCCATTAAGTGCAAAAAATGAAATTGCTACTTATGATTTGGGAATAGGTACTATAGAAAGAAAATCAAACAATCCTCGAAAATATGAGGCGCCCGCCCAGCAATGGGCTGACCTTACCGATGTTAGCGGCACTTATGGGATATCAATATTAAATGACTGCAAATATGGATGGGATAAACCAGATAACAATACGCTGCGTTTGACACTTATTCATACTCCTTTGTCACGATCGATCTGGGGTTTTAAAGATCAGGAATTTATGGATATCGGTCAGCATGTTTTTACCTATTCTCTTAGCGGACATAAGGGTGATTGGCGCACGGGAAAATCGCAGTGGATTGCTGCAAGGTTAAACCAACCTTTACTGGTTTTTCAAACATTAAAACATGATGGAAAACTAGGTCGTTCCTACTCGCTGTTAACTATTAATTCAGATCAAATAATGGTGAAAGCAATTAAAAAAGCTGAAAATTCAGATGAAATTGTTATTCGCCTGCAAGAATTGTATGGTAAACCAATTGTCGGCGCTTCGTTAAAATTTTCGTCTGACATCGTTTCAGCGAGAGAAATAAACGGGGCAGAGGAACCGGTGGGTAAGGCTTCCATTAATAAAGGTTCATTACTTTTTAATATAGATGGATACCATCCAAAATCCTATGCATTAAAACTTGCCAATACACAAACTGGAATGATATTACCTCAAAGCATGGCTGTTCCCTTGAATTTCGATCTTGACGCGGTGAGTTGGGATAGCAATAAAACCGATGGAGATTTCAATAATACCGGAATATCCTATCCTGCCGAATTGTTCCCGGATACTATTATAAGCGAAGGAATTATTTTTATTATGGGATCAAAAAAAGACGGCAAAAACAATGCACTTATTTGCAAGGCTAATAAAATTGAATTACCACGCAATAAAAATTATAACAGATTTTACATTCTTGCTGCTTCGGCAAAAAACGATACAAAAGCAACCTTCCTTATTGATGGTAAATCAGTTTCATGTACGATACCGGATTTTGAAGAAAATATTGGTCAATGGGATGCTATATTAATGAATGACAAACCGTTAAATTTAGATTCTCTTAACCGTTCAATAATTAGCAACGATCAAATAAACGATCCATATAAGGCAGATGATGAGACGGTTTATAAAATTAAACCCTCGTTTCTGAAAAGTGAAAACATTGCATGGTATGGCACTCACAAGCATGATGGAAAAAAGAATGAGAATGTAGCTTACAAGTTCTGCTATATATTTAAACTAGGCTTTGATCTGCCGGCTAATGCCCACGTACTTATTCTTCCTGACAATGAAAATGTAAGGATCTTCGCCATCTCATTGGCAAACAACTTAAATGACAATACTTTTTTGGTTAACCCGAAAACTGAACCATTTAATGCTGGCATAGTCAAGCAAATCCACATTAATAAATAACATGGCAAATTTTATAAAATATCACAAATTAACATCGATTAATGCATGGATAAAAGGCGCACTTATGAATAAATTATCAATTTTTACCATAATTATCGTATTCCCGGGGTATTTAATGTTTTCCTGTATATCAAAAACAATTCCTCCACCATCAGCCAGTCTTCCAGTGCCAACTGAAAAGCAGCTGGCATGGCACGAACTTGAGATGTATGCCTTTGTGCACTTCACTACCAACACTTTCACAGATAAAGAATGGGGATATGGTAATGAAAACCCCGAGGTATTTAATCCTACCCAATTAAATGTGGATCAATGGGTAAAAACAATTAAAGATGCTGGGATGAAAGCCCTCATTCTTACCTGTAAACATCATGATGGTTTTTGTTTATGGCCAAGTGCATATACAAAACATTCTGTAAAAAGCAGCCGTTGGAAAAATGGTCAGGGCGATGTTGTTAAAGATGTGGCCGATGCATGCCGTAAACATGGCTTGAAATTCGGCATTTATTTGTCGCCATGGGATCGTAACAGAGCTGATTACGGTACTGCGGCTTATGTGGAATATTATCGAAATCAGTTGCGGGAAATCTTTACAAACTATGGCCCTATCTTTGAAATGTGGTTTGATGGCGCAAATGGAGGCGATGGCTATTATGGTGGCTCAAATGAGAAACGGAAAATTGATGGTTCTAAATACTATGATTGGCCGGGAACAATAAAGATAATCAGGGATTTGGACTCATCTGTGGTTTTTTTTAGCGATGCAGGTCCTGATATTCGCTGGTGTGGAAATGAAAAAGGTTATATTGGTGATACCAATTGGTGTACTATCAATACGGACACCATTTATGCCGGAAAACCGGATATCAATAATCTCCTTAATACCGGGGAAGAAAATGGAAAATCATGGGTGCCGGCTGAAGTAGATGTGTCCATTCGACCAGGTTGGTTTTATCATCAAAATCAGGATACGATGGTTAAGACCGCCGAAGAACTTTTTCATATTTACCTTTCATCAGTGGGAAGGGGAGCCAATCTTTTACTTAATATCCCACCTGATCAGAGAGGTCTAATTCATGAAAATGATGTAAAAGCATTAAAGGAATTCAAAAAACTGAAAGATAGCATATTCAACAAAAATATGGCTTTTAATTCCAAAGTAGTCACAGATTCTTATCGGGGAAACTCAAAAGAATATGCAGGGTCCAATGTAACAGATGGTAAAAAAAATACTTATTGGACGACTGATGATGAAATAAAAAAAGGGCAACTGGACATTTACCTGAAAAATAAAGAAACAATAAAATATATCATCATTCAGGAATATATTAAACTGGGTCAGAGAATTAAGTCTTTTACAATATCTGTTTGGATAGATAATAATTGGATGGAAATTCAAAAATCAACCACAATTGGATATAAACGAATTTTAAAACTAAATCCTGTTAAAACCAATAGGATAAGAATAAATATTGTCGATTCCAAGGCATGTCCTATTATTTCTAATGTAGAAATTTATTAATTCCTGATATTTGTTAAAATGATACAAAATAACACACCATCAGAAAGATTACTGTCTCTCGATTTTTTCAGAGGTTTCACCATGCTTCTTCTGATGATTGAATCAACAAGTCTTTATGATTTAATGGTTTCGCCTCCGTTGGAAGGCTCCTGGATATTTATGATTGGCAAACAACTGCATCATCAGGAATGGCATGGATTGTTATTTTGGGATCTAATTCAACCCTTTTTTATGTTTATAGTCGGTGTTGCTCTTTATCTCTCCTATCAACAGCGCACTAAAAGAGGCGATAGTTATAACACGATCCTTAAACATATTTTTCTACGATCGATATTACTTCTGCTATTAGGATGGTGGCTCTACTGTATGTCAAGTGAAAAAATTACATTTTATTTCCAAAATGTATTGGCACAGTTGGCTGTAACTACCTTCATTGCATTTCTTATCATCAGAAAACCTCCCTTAGTACAAATAGCTATATCTATTGTTTTGTTGGGCATAAGTGAAATACTTTACAGAACATTCTGGATTGATGGTTTCAACCAGCCATTTATAGCAGGTCATAACTTTGGAACATGGGTAGATACACTGGTAAACGGGGAAGACAAAGCTGGACATTGGGTTTCATTTAATGCAATACCTACTGCAGCACACACCATTTGGGGCGTGTTAGCCGGAAAATTATTGATGAGTTTAAAATCTAAAAAACAAAAATTGCTCATTTTAATAATTGCGGGAATTGCAGGTCTGATAATTGGATACGGATTAGATCCGGTTACCCCTATAATAAAGCGAATTGCAACTTCAACATTCGTATTTGCAAGTGGTGGTTGGACATTACTCATGTTGGCCTTCTCTTTTTATGCGATTGATATGCTAAAAATTCGTCGCGGAATAGAACCTTTTAAAGTAATTGGCATGAATTCCTTGTTCATTTATCTCTTTTTTAATATTGGAGGAAATATAATGTTCAAGCAAATAGGTCTTCCTTTTTCCAAATTTGCTTTAGGGTGGGCAGGAGAACTTAGTGTAAATATTAGCGCCTCATTGATCGCATCATTTTTAATGTGGTATATGTGCTACTGGATGTATAAACAACGAATATTTATTAAAATATAATATTTCAAACCCGGAATTTAAAACTGATAGCCTGCATTAGCAAGTATTGGTTTTTATAAGACCGCATTAAAATAAAATTTAGTTCCTAATTATTAATGCTATGAAAGAAATCAAACCATTATCACAACTGCAAACATCAACTCTTATCATTTTGAAGATATTATTAGGCTGGCAAATATTGTTTGAAGGCACATCAAAATTGCTTGATCCAAGTTGGTCATCCTTTGGTTTTTTGAATGAATCAAAATGGATTCTGTCTGGTTTTGCGCATTGGATAATCACTAACAAAGCTATTCTCAACTGTGTTGATTTTCTAAATACCTGGGGACTAATTGCAATAGGTTTAGGTTTGGTTTTAGGCGTATTTAGCAGAATTGCCGCTATATCCGGAGCTATTTTACTGTTTATGTATTATTTAAATAATCCACCCTTAACAGGCCTTGAATATTCTATTCCTTCCGAAGGAAGTTATCTAATTGTAAATAAGACGCTTATTGAATCGGCTGCATTAGTTTTAATAGCGGTTTTTTCATCGCGCGTAGATTTTGGATTGGAATCGTTATTTACGAATCTGAAAATAAAAAATGAAATCAGACGAGGAAAGCAATTACACAATGATTCTATTGAAAAATAAAGTAACAGGTTATATAATTTTAATTTAAAATCAAAATGTATACTCGAAGAACCGTAATAAAAGCCTTGGCCGGATTGCCTATTTTGGGTGTTTTTGGTTTTGAGGTTTTGAAAAATATCGATTTTACTAAAAATAAAAAAAACAGGGCATTAAAAGAATTGGGTTTAGAAAATTTGGATGCACCCGTTTTTAATAAAAGTTCTCTTGGTAATAATAATGATTTACTAAGGATAGGAATAATTGGTTTTGGCAGCAGGGCACAGGAATTATCTAATGCACTGGGTTTTATGCATCCCGATGACACAAAAGGCAAGGAAAAGAATAATACCCTCTCCGAATGGCTTGATCAGGAAAACCTATATGTTTCCCTTATTGGAATTTGTGATGTTTTTGACCTGCATGCTGAAAATGGTTTGGCAACAGCCAATAATGCTGTGCGGCCCGGAGGAGATAATGGAGTAAAATCGGTTGTGAAGCGATACAGAAGATATCAGGATATGTTAGATGATAAGGATATAGACGCTGTAATTATTGCTACACCGGATCATCACCATGCGCGCATTACTATTGACGCTATCAAAGCCGGCAAGCATGTTTATTGTGAAAAAAGTATTGCGCATTCGGAGGATGAATTGATGGAGGTTTACAACGTTGTGAAAAATAGCAAGATGGTATACCAGTTAGGTCATCAAATTACTCAAAATGTAGTTTTTCAGCAAGCTAAAGAAATAATCAGAAAAGGGATTCTCGGAAAAATTACTTTAGTTGAAACCACTACCAATCGCAATTCAGCCGAAGGCGCCTGGATAAGACATCTCGATCGAAATGGAAATCCGAAGCCCGGCGATGAAAAATCAATTGACTGGACGCAATGGCTAGGTTCACGACCATATGCCCCTTTCAGCATTGACAGATATTATAATTGGACCAAATGGTTCGATTACGATTTAGGATTGATAGGACAATTGTTTACTCACGAATTTGATGCGGTAAATCAATTGCTCAGGATTGGTATCCCCAATGCTGTTGTTTCGTCGGGCGGTATATATTATTGGAAAGACAATCGGGAGATTCCTGATGTTCTAAATTGTGTTTTCGAATATCCTAACCACGATCTCACGCTAACATATAGCGCTACTTTGGCAAACAGCAGATCCAGAGGCCGGGTATTCATGGGTAATGATGCATCGATGGAATTGGGAGCATCGTTAAATATCACTGTTGACAATGATTCGGTACGTTATAAAAAAATGATTAAAGAAGGCGTCATTGATATCTCGGCCCCAATGATCTCAATTCAACCGGGCTCAGGTAAAATTGATGCCGTAACTTCCGCCACAGCAAAATATTATGCTTCAAGAGGCTTATCAACGACTACTGTTAACGGGCGACGGGTTAATGTTACTCACCGCCATATAAGGGAATGGATTGATTGCATCAGAAATGGCGGAATACCAAGTTGCAACATTGAACGTGCATTTGAAGAAGGTGTAACATGCCTGATGGCACATAAATCTTATATTGAAAAGCGCCGTGTTACCTGGGATCCAATTAAGAAATCAATTGTTTAATAATCATTAAATTTAACATTATGACTAAAAAAATTTACTCCGCAAGCTATTACATATTAACATTCATTATGGTAGCTTTTTGTAATGATTTTTACGGTTATTCTCAAAAACAAATTCTCATACAAGCCGAGACTGCTGATACTATATTTCATGGGCAAGTTAACAATGACGATCCCGGTTTTACCGGAGCCGGATTTTTAAATCTGGACAATATGCCTGGATCGTATGCGGTTTGGCTTGTTAACATACCTAAAGCTGATCAATACACAGTTACTGTAAGGTATGCTAATGGTAGTACGGATCGACCAGTGAATATTTTAGTTAACAATAGTCTGATTTTTGCAAATTTAAGTTTTCCACCCACAGGCAGTTGGACTGATTGGAAAACACTAAGTTTTCAAGTTGCATTTATAAATGGCTCAAACAGCTTGAAAATTGTAGGCTCCAACCCAAGCGGTGCCCCGGATCTTGATAATATTTCAATAAGTAACCCCAATGTAGATTTGGAAGTTGCACCGGCAGCCGTAAATGATACACTAAATGTTTCTCCTAAAGACATCGGATTAATTTCACCTCTTGATAATGATTACGATAGAAATGGAGATGTAATTCATATTGTATCTTGGAAGAATCCATTGCACGGTACTTTAGATACGATTCAGGGAGGTAAATTACAGTTTAAACCGGAGCTAAATTATTTGGGAGTCGATTCCTTCAGATATATAATTAGCGACGGATTAAAAGAAGCATCAGCCTTGGTAGTTATCAATATAAATGTAATTGATTGGTCTGTTGAGCTGTCGAATGTGATTATAAATACCCGGTCCACAAAATTGGATTGGGCATACGAAATAGGTTTATTGCTCGAAGGGATGCTACGAGTATACAAGCGAACCAATGATCAACGCTATCTTACTTTCATCAAGGCTTGGGCAGAATATCATATTGCAGCGGATGGAACAATTAATGCGGAATTAAATAGTCTTGATAACCTAATGCCAGGGTATACGATTCTGCATCTTTATAATGAGACAAAAATTGAAAAATTCAAATTAGCTGCCGAAAAAATAAGAAAGCGATTTGATACCTTCCCCCGCAATCCGGATAGCACCTTTTGGCACATGACTGATTTAAACGGAGAATTATGGCTGGATGGTTTATATATGGGAATGCCCTTTCTTACAACTTATGGCAATATGTTTGGTGATGAAAAATATGCATATACGGAGGCTATACGACAGTTTAAATTACACATTAATTATTTAATAGATAAAGAAACAGGCTTATTATATCATGCGTATGATTATGATGGCTCTGAATCTTGGGCTTTACCGCCTTACAAAAGATCGCCTTATGTTTGGGGACGCTCTGTGGGATGGGTTGTTATGGGTTTGGCGGAAATATTAGACTTTATTCCATCCACCTTCCCTCAACGCGAAATTATAGTGGAACAATATAAAACAGTTCTAAAAGCATTGGCAAAATATCAGGATCCAACTACCGGTTTATGGTATCAGATTGTTGACCATCAAACGGATGCTAAAAACTGGCTGGAAACCTCTTGCACCATGATGTTTACGTATTCCATGGCCAGAGCAATTCAAAAAGGATACCTGGATAAATCCTACTCTAAAAACGTGGATTTAGGGTATAAGGGGGTTTTATCAAAAATTAGCGAGGATAAAAACAAGATGGTTTTTTTGAAAGATATCTGTGAGGGAACCGGAGTATCGTCTGATATAAATTATTATTATGACAGGGCACGATTAACTAACGATGATCATGGACTAGGCTCATTTTTAATTATGAATGAAATGCTTGGTTACAATAATATGCCATGGTTAGTCACAAAAGTGGAGGAAACTCAAACCCGTCATTTCTCAATCTACCCAAATCCTTGTAAAGATTATGTTGAACTGAGCATGGATGGATTAGATAAGGATGTTAAAATTGATATTTACAATATTTCCGGAATGAAGATTAAAACAATTCAGGTATCCTACCTATCGGGGCCTGTATCAATTGATATGTCTGCAATTCCAACGGGTATCTATCTGCTGAAAATTTATTCAAAGAGTCAGGTTTATACCGAAAAACTTATCCGGCAATAAAATAACTATAAAAATTATGAATCTTACTCATCGTAGTTCGCAAGCCTATATAGTGACAACAGCGTTTTTATCGCTTTTGGCACTATCGGGTTTTGCCTATTACGGCTTGTCCTTCTTTTATGACTTTATGACAAAGGAGTATGGTTGGTCGCGCACAGTTGTAACATCAGGCAATGCAGTTGGAAAACTAATAGTTGGCCCTTTGTTTGGTTTTTTTGCCGGTTGGATGATCGACCGATACGGACCACGGCGGTTGATGATTTCAGGTTCATTAATGATGGGTATTGCCTTAATCGGGTTAAGTTATTCCAACTCGTTG
>JANXXY010000302.1 GCA_025350365.1 Bacteroidales bacterium
CGGTATATATTCGCAAAACATCGAAACGTCATCTTCTGAATACCGATGCTTCATTCCGTTTCGAACGCGGTACCGACCCAAACATGCCTGTTTTCGCTCTTAAACGGGCAGCCATGTTAATAAAGGAAGTTGCCGGAGGATTAATTTCTTCTCCTATTATCGATGTGTATCCCAATCCAGTAAAGGATTTTGCTGTGGAATTGAGTTATGATTATATTGATAAACTTATTGGTAAATGTATCGAACACACTATTATTAAGAAAATTCTTACCAGTCTTGATATAAAAATTGATCATATAACATCTGGAGGATTGAAACTGTCCGTTGCTCCTTATCGCGTAGATGTTCAGCGCCCGGCGGATGTGGTTGAGGAAATTCTAAGGGTATACGGATATAATAATATTGAGATTTCCGAGAGTGTGCACAGTACATTGAGTTACATTATTAAACCGGACAAGGATGCGGTAGTAAATACCATTTCTGATTGGCTGAGCAGCAATGGATTCAATGAAATGCTTGTAAACTCGCTCACAAAAAGCGGCTATTACAACAATTTGGAGTCATACAAGCCCGCGAACCTTGTATATATACTGAATCCTTTAAGTCAGGATCTTAACAGCATGAGACAGACACTGTTATTTGGAGGGCTCGAAGCAATTGTCCATAATACTAACCGTCGTAATCCCGATCTGAAACTTTATGAGTTTGGAAATACCTACAAAAAAGAGCCTGAAAATAAAAATCAGGTACTTCCCGGGTATACCGAAGAACTGCATCTGGCCTTATTTATTACCGGGTTAAAGGCTGCACCAAACTGGATTGAAAAGGAAGAGGCTTCCACATTTTATTTTTTGAAAGCATATGCTGAGAACATTTTGCGGCGGTTGGGATTAAATCCTGACAAGGCAGAAACGATCGAAATTACAAACGATATCTTCTCCGATGGATTGGCTTACAAATTTAATACTAAAGAAATCGTATCCATTGGTATTGTCAATAAGATTGTTTTGCAAAAATTCGACATTAAAGTACCTGTCTACTTTGCCGATTTTAACTGGAACAGAGTGATGACGTTAATTCAATCGAACAAAGTAGCTTTCGAAGAATTACCCCGATTCCCAGAAGTACGCCGTGATTTATCGATGGTATTAACTAATGAGATTAAATTTGAACAGATACGTGCCGTTGCAAACAAATCGGAAAAGAAACTTTTGAAAAGGGTTAATCTATTTGATGTATACGATGGTGACAAAATTGAAAAAGGCAAAAAATCGTATGCGGTAAGTTTCTTTTTGCAGGATATTGAAAAAACACTTAACGATCAACAGATCGAAAAAATAATGCACAATATTTCACAAGCTCTTGAAAAAGAACTTGGAGCACAAATCAGAGCATAATCGTTAACGAAAACCGAATAGTACAGGAGTTAGTTTGAGATAATTTACTATCTTTAGTATTGATAATTTTCAATGCCGGAAACTCAAACGTAGTACTACTCTTTTGTTTGATTATCAATGATGATGCAATGAAAATAATAAAAATTCCTTTTGAATACAGAATAACCTCTATTTATATTGTATTGGGGGCATTATGGATATTATTCTCCGATCAATTAATGTCAGGTTTTACATCAAATTCTGACCAAATCCTTCTCATATCAACCTACAAAGGTTGGTTTTATGTATTAATTACCGGAGCCCTTCTCTTTTTACTAATAAGGAAAGAGATAAGTGCACGTAACGAACTTTATAACAAATTACTCATAGCCAATAAAAAAGCAGTTGAGTCGGAGCGTCTGAAAACAGCATTTCTTTCCAATATTTCGCATTACATACGCACCCCAATGAATAGTATTCTTGGTTTTGTAGATTTGCTTGAAAATCAGAAACTTGATGAAGATAAGAGAAAGCTTTTTATGTCGGTAATTAACGATCAAAGCCAATATCTACTTCAATTGCTTAGTAACATCATTGATATAGCCAAATTGCAGGAGGGTCAGATGGCAGTTGCTTCTAAAGCATTTTCTATTAATAATATGTGTCATAGGCTTCAATCAGTTTACGAGTTTGAAATTTCAAAAAAAAAGACAATTCAATCCTTTAACTTCATACCTGATTTGGCCGAACATAACGACAACATCATCTCAGACCAACAGAAAATTCAATCAGTTTTTTCTAATTTAATAAATAACGCTATTAAACATTCAAAGGGAAACAAAATTGAATTTGGTTATAACATAGTTAAAAATAATGTTGTTTGCTTTGTATCTGATACGGGAGTGGGAATAGTTGAAGAAAAGTTGAATTATATCCTTTCGGGAAATATGTTTACAAACACAACGTACATGGAAGCCAATGAAGGGATGGGTTTGGGTCTTTATCTTTCCTATCGTTTAGCCAACCTGCTTGGCGGAAAGCTTTGGGTTGAATATTCTGGTTCGAAGGGAACAAAAATCTGTTTTAACTTTTTAAATAAACCAGCAAACTAATGCCACAGCCATGAATGCAAAACAGAGAAAAACATTAGGCATCTCGCTATTTATAATCTCAACAATATTTTGGTTATTACTCTTCTCGCTGCCCTTGCTGCCTTTCAAAGGAAAGATGCTAATTACAGCCGGAACTATATGTTTTGTTATGGGAGAAATATTGTTTTATCTTTCTGTATTTGTGTTAGGCAGAGAAATATATGCAAAATATAAAACCAGACTTCATCCACGGAACTGGTTCAAAAAGAAACCACAACATTTAAATAATTCAGCAGAGCCTGTTAATTCAGAGATTAATACAACAGATACACCAAAAACTTCCCATTCGTAAACTCAAGGCCGAACCATTCACCCAGAGCCTCATTAAGTGTTCCCTCCCACCATGAGAGTATATATCTGTTTTCTAAAGGATATTTAAGATTTTTTAAAGTTAAAGATGCATGCGGAGTTAGCGAGAAAATTGAAATTTGCTGACCCGGATATGATTTTAAAAGCATAGATTCTGAAACCGAAATAAAATATCCGGTATTCGTGTACATTTGTATTTCCAATTTAGCCGAGTATGAAGCAAGCAACGAAATATTTCCTAAGGTATGATCCTCGCGCAGTCCGGTAGCTCCAAGTATATATGCTTTTTTAACGCCATTTTTTGC